>JAAYAB010000289.1 GCA_012719595.1 Bacillota bacterium | reverse complement strand
GATGTCTCGTCTATCAGGTCGATCGCCTTGTCAGGCAGGAATCTGTCCGATATATACCTGTCGGACAGCTTGGCAGCAGCCTCTATCGCCCCATCCGTTATCTTTACTCGATGATGCGCTTCGTACCGGTCTCTCAGGCCCTTCAGTATTAGAATCGTCTCCTCGACGCTGGGCTCTCCCACATGGATCGGTTGGAATCTCCGCTCGAGCGCAGCGTCCTTTTCGACATGCTTGCGGTACTCGTCAAGCGTAGTGGCGCCGATGCACTGCAGCTCGCCCCGAGAGAGCGCCGGCTTCAGGATGTTGGCTGCGTCTATGGCGCCCTCCGCTGCGCCGGCTCCGACGAGAGTGTGCATCTCATCAATGAACAGGATGACATCATGCGATCTGCGGATTTCTTCGACAACCCTCTTCAGTCGCTCCTCGAACTCGCCTCTGAACTTGGTGCCGGCCACAAGCGACCCAAGGTCGAGCGTGTGCACGCGCTTGTCGAGCAGCGTCTCGGGCACATCGCCTGCCACGATTCTCTGGGCCAATCCCTCAGCGATGGCCGTCTTTCCGACGCCGGGCTCGCCGATAAGGACCGGGTTGTTCTTCGTCCTGCGGCTGAGCACCTGAATCACACGGTCGGTCTCCTTCTGCCTGCCTATCACGGGATCGAGCTTGCCCTGTCGCGCCTCTTCTGTGAGGTCACGGCCGAACTGGTCAAGCGTAGGAGTGGAGCTCGCGCCCTTGCCCTTCTTGCTCTTGCCCTCGGGACCGTCCGCGTTCGCGCCGATCAGCTTTGAGATCTCCCGGGCGACCGTCTCTGCATCCACGCCCATGCTCTTCAGGACGTGTGCGGCAACGCCCTCACCCTCCTTGATCAGGCCAAGGAGTATGTGCTCGGTCCCGATATACCCGTCTCCGCGGGTCCTGGACTCCTGAAACGCGAGATCGAGCACACGCTTTCCTCTCGGCGTCAGCCCGATTCGTGTCACCTGCAGGGGCTGAGCCTTTCCGACTATCCTCACAACCTCTTCTCTGACCTTGTCAGCATCGACACCCAGGGCCTCAAGCACCCTCGCTGCGACTCCGCTTCCCTCGCGCACAAGGCCCAGCAGGATGTGCTCTGTTCCCACCAGTTCATGCCCGAGCGAGCGGGCCTCCTCAGCAGATATATCCAACACTTTCTTAGCTCTTTCTGTGAACGAATCAAAGAACATAGCAATCTACTCCTTCAACCCATCTATCCTAAAGCGCTCCCTCACCAGGTCTGCTCTGCAGACATCCCGCTCTTCGGGAGTGAGTTCGCGGCCTATGAACTTCTGAAGGTGTGCCGGTCTGGTCAAAATCAGCAGCTCAGTGAAAACGCTCGAGTCGAGGCCGCCCAGCATGCCTAGATCGATGCCGAGCTTCACGTCAGAGAGCAGGCCTATGGCCTCCTGCGAGCTGAGTATGCGCGCGTTCGTCAGAGTTCCATACGCTCTGTGCACTCTGTCCTCCAGCTGCCTCCTCAGGTCTCTTGCGAGCGCCTCTCTTGTCGAACGCTCCTGGTCAATCAGCTGACGCGTCAGGGAGGACAGATTGTCACTGATCTCCTCTTCAGAACACCCCAGCGATACCTGGTTCGAAAGCTGAAGGATATTGCCGACAGACTCTGTGCCCTCTCCGTACAGTCCCCTGACTGCCATTCCGACTCTCGACACTGCCTGCACCACACCGGACAGACGGTTTGTCATTGCGAGTGCCGGAAGATGAAGCATCACCGAGGCTCTCATGCCTGTTCCCACGTTTGTCGGACATGAAGTAATATACCCCAGTCTCTCCGAATACTCGTAGTCCAGCGATGCCTCGAACATGTCATCTATCTGGCTCGCAAGGTCCAGAGCATCGCCCAACCGAAGTCCGGCATGGATCGTCTGAATGCGCAGATGGTCTTCCTCGTTCGCCATGGTCGACACGGTCTCGTCTGCTGATAGCAGCACTCCCCTGTTTGCAGGCTCCTGAACGAACTGCGGGCTCACGAGGTGCTTCTCGACAAGGATCTGCCTGTCGATCGGCTGCAGCTGATCTACCCGAACCCATCTGGCTCCCCTCAGCAGAAGCGATCCGGATTCGATCAATCCTCTCGCAACCTGCTCTATTTCAGCAAGGGCCTCCAGGTTCTCAGCCTCACTCGCCCTGTTCGGGAACTTGCGGCCTTTGAGATTGCGGGCAAGGCGCACACGGGAACTCAGAACGACGTCCGATTCGGGTCCGTCCATGTTCATCCAGCCACTGATATGTCTCCTTATCATGTCCTTCAGCGACATCTAAGATCCCCCGTTCCCGTCAGAAGATGCCAGCTCCTCCTGCAATGCCCTGATCCTGTCCCTCAGCTCTGCGGCGCGCTCGTAGTCCTCCCTTGCCACGCATTCCTGGAGCTCTTTCCTTAGCATGTCTATCTTGCGGGTGACATGCGCTCTGCCGCCTGCGCGGACCGGAACCTTCCCCTTGTGCTCATAGTCTCCATGAATCCGCTTGTATATGGGTCTCAGTTCATCGTTGAACTGATTGTAGCACTCTCCGCAACCCAGAAAGCCCGTTCTCGTGAACTCGCTGAACGGCAACCCGCAGCTCCTGCAGGTGAGCTGCGCACTCGCGGAAGTCCCCACCTGGGTCCCTTCCATTCCAGACAGCAGCCCTGACAGGAGGCTTTGAACCGAGAGATGAGGCTGCATGAAGAACCCCATATCCTCCCACTTGGCCCTCGCGCACTCCTTGCACAGGTACTGCTGGACCTTCTGGTTGTTTACGATCTTCGTCACGTGGACGCTGGCGGGCCTGCTCTTGCACTCTTCACATAGCACCGCCCATACACCTCCCATGCACTGCCGGGCTATTCACCTCTATCATATTCCCGTCGCACACTCAAGAGCGTCAAAAGGACCGCCTTTAGTATCCTCGCTCTCACCAGTGAGGCACTCTTCTCGCGAAGATCGTCACACTGAAGGCGCACTGCGCTCTTGATGAGCAGCTCGTCCTTCTTGCTGATGATCCCGGCATCCCTCAACCGAAACAGAACATCGCCCATCTCCTGGTCAGACAGCGAGTCGCCGACCATCCTGTTTACCAGGCCGGACGGCTGACTCGAGGAATCGAGGTGGACGCGGAATATCCTGATGTACCCGCCTTCACCTCTGCGGCTCTCAACCAGGAAACCTCTGTCAGTCGTGAACCTGGTGCTGATAACGTAGTTGATCTGGGAAGGGACGCACTTGAACATGTCCGCCAGGTCTCTTCGCTGTATCTCTATGGAACCTCCGCCCGCCAACTCAAGCAGGCGCATCAGGTGTTCCTCGATGTAGTCAGCAAGGTTTGCCATGATGACATTCACTCCTGAACACTGATCTTGCAGAGCCTGGTTCGCCGCGACCGGCTGTCAGGCAGAGAACCGTCAACAACCGCTCTGACTTTTACTGACCTTCACCAGTATTATAATACACAAGTACATAGCAAGGTCAATGGCAAAACAGGCGAAGGCGGCCCACTCACAGCGTTCTCCGGCGATGGGCGCTCAATTCGAGGATCTCTCGAGCTCAACCTGGCGGGAGTTCAACCTGACAAGGGAAGGTCTTGAGGACTTGGTTGTGTGGAGCGGCGTGCAGCCGTATGCCGCGGTGTGCGGCGGGCGTGCAGTGGTGTGCCGCGACATGCCGCCGGCGCGCCGCGGGTGCGCAGCGAGCGAGCAGCGAAGCGCCGCGGTGTACCGCGGTATACCGCAAGCGGCCTCACACGCGGTAGCCGGTTGATCCAGCTTCGAGCTCTATGACTATCTCTATCTCGCGCGTCTCTCTGACGACCTTGAGGCGAAGCCGGTCACCCACTCTGGCCTTTCGGAGATGGTATACGATCTCTTCACCGGTGGTCACGGCGTCGCCGTTCACTTCCACTATCACGTCGCCCCGGCGGAGTCCGGCTTTCTCAGCAGGTCCTCCTGCGGCGATCGCCGTCACGAGTGCGCCATGGTCGACGGACAGCCCGAGCCGGCGGGCCTCTGCGGCTCTCAGTGCATAGATCTGGCTAATGCCCGACCACGGCCAAACCACGTATCCATGTTCGATCAAATCCCGCGCAACTCTAGAGGCGTCATTCGCCGGAATGGCGAACCCGAGCCCCTGCGCTCCCTGCACCACATAGGTGTTGATGCCAATGACCTCACCCGAGGAGTTCACAAGCGCTCCACCGCTATTACCCGGGTTGATGGAAGCGTCCGTCTGAATCACGTCGACCAGTTGGCCGTCTATGGTCACGCGCTCCCTGACCGCGCTGATGATCCCCTGAGTCACAGAGTAATCGTAGCCGTGCGGGTTGCCTATGGCTATGGCTACGTCGCCCACGCGGATCGCAGATGAATCGCCGAGGCGTGCTGCGGTGAGGTTCTTCGCGTCGATCTTGAGCACAGCCAGATCTGAGTACTGGTCCGAACCTACGACTGTCGCCGCGAAGGTCCTCCCGTCCTGGAGCTCTACAACTATCTCCGCAGCGTTCTCCACCACATGGTGGTTGGTGAGGATGTACCCTGCTTCATCGAATATGACACCCGATCCGAGCTTCCTTGACCTGTAGAGCTCGAGGCCTAGAATCCCCAACCTGAGTTCCGCCTGGGCGGTGCTGGATATCTTGACGACCGAGCCCATCAGCTTCTCCACAACTGCGCGCACAGAGAACAGCGCGTCCACCTGCACCGCAGTGCAGCCCTGCACCTCGCTCTGAAGCACAGCAAACCGCTCGTCGACGTGACGCATCAGGATGTACGACGAGCCGAATGCTCCCAAGAGAGCTGCGAGCAACGCCACCAGTACGAGGTCTATGGGCTTTATGGAGCGACGACGTCCGTAACTCGGCATCGGAACTGCCACCTTTCGTTACTGCCCCCCAGCAACAGATGTCGAGGAGGATTCCTCCGCAGTCAACAACTCGACAATGTCTACGCCACCGGCCGTCTGCTCCCTGTACTCGTCGTCAATGACCTCGACTGTCAAGAATATGAGAAGCTCGGTCTGCCTTATGTCTTTATCGGTCCTCTTAAACAACTCGCCCATTATCGGTATGTCGCCGAGGAGCGGCACCTTTGTGAGTTCTTCGAGTTCCTGAGTCTGCAGCAGGCCTCCGATGACCGCAGTCTCGCCGTCGCGAACCCTGATGACAGTCTCCGCCTCCCGCGTCTTGAGCCAGGGTAGGCTGTCTCCGCCGGACTCAGCGGTCCCCTCGACAGAGCTGATCTCCGGCTTCACCTTGAGAGAGACCTCGTCCTCCATGCCCATCTCGGGAGTAACCTCCAGCCTGACACCGGCCTCAAAGTACTCCCAGCTCTCGGTACGGGTGCCGTCCGGGCCGACAGTCACCCGCTTGACCGGTATCCTGTCGCCCAGCAGTATCCTGGCAGTCGAGCCGTCCGCTACGGTCAGCTGAGTCGACGCGACTGTCCGCGCATATCCCTCATCTTGGAGGAATCCGAGCTTGGGGATGACGTCGATCGACGCTCCGATCACCTGACCTATGGGGTTGTTCTGCGGCTTAAGCGACAACGAGTCCCACTTGATCCCAAGATTGGACAGCGCGCTGGTCGCAACCTCCTCGATTCTCGACTGGATCCACACCTGCCGCACAGGAGTATCGAGGTGTGCCACCAGCCTCTTCGCTTCATTGACCTGGGCGGCAGTGCCGCTCACGATCACTGAACTAGTTCTGGCGTCTGCCCTGATGCTCTCCTTGGGCACGATCAAGTCCAGGGTGGCAATTATCTCAACAGGCGATCTGTGCTTCAGTGGAATGACAGCCACCTCTACTGTATCAAAGACCGAAGCGAGCCGCTCAGGGGTCGCGACGACAATCGCATTGCCCTTGCGGCGGAAGTCAAACCCGTTTGCCCTGACTATCAGCTCCATGGCGTCGAGCAGCCTCGTGTTCCTCAGAGTCTGAGTGACGGTGCCCCTAACTGAGCTGTCTGCAACCAGACTAAGATCGTCCGACATCTGTACGAGAGCAGACAGGACAACCGTAATCTCTTCATCGAAGAAGGCCAGAGAGTCGATCACGGTGTCATCTGCGCTTGCGGCCAGCGCCTCCCAAGATGCAACTCCCAGCAATGCCGACGCAGGCACGAGGATGCACACAATGAAAGCTGCAGCTACAGACAGCGCATTCCCTCTACTCATCCGGACCATCTCCAATCCTGTACTGTCGGACATCATCGCCCAGCCTCAGCTCTACGAGGTCTCGACCTATGAATACCACCTCGAGTTCGCCCGCCTGATCTCCGAGCCGCAGCCGGTCGCCCTGACGAATCACTTGCGGCTTGCCGCTGAGGCGTATGGTCGCGCTTGAGACGCCGTCACCCGTCACTATCACTCCTGTCACCGCGATCGGAGGCCACTCCGCCTTGGCCGGTTCGTCCGCTGCGATCGACGCCTGCGGTTCGAACTCAGGAGTGTCGGCCACGACGGGTACCTTGGGTTTGGCGACGGTCACTGAGCCCGAGTTCTGGTGCGGTTTCTCCGTCTCGTGCTCCTCTGCAGCTACCATGCCGTTCTGCGGTTCGCCGGTGCCTTCCTCTGCCGGGACCGAAGTCGACTCGCTACCGGGGGCTGCTCCGCGAGCGTTTTCGGAACCTTGCGATGGACTCAAGCCAGCGCTGTCAGGCGTAGGTGCAAGTACGCTCTTGCTTGCAGCTGAAGAGCTGTCTCGACCCGCTGTGGGAGGCTCTGCAATTCCGGCGATTCTGGCGACCGCTATCGGAGCCAGCTCGGCGATCCGGGGTTCATCGGCAGGCAGCGCAGGCCCTGAACCGACGCTAGCTCCCGAAGCAGCGTCGCTCAAGGCGGTCGCAGTTCCCTGAGCGACTGCGGGCGGAGCCTGGCCTCGCCCAAGTCCACCTGGCACTGCGGTCCATGGGGAGAAGGCCGCAGAGGCTGACCCCGTAGCCGTCGAAATGTCGGCTAGAGAGCCTGACGAAGAGTGCTCCAGTGGGACTGATGCGGCGCTGTGAGTGATCGGCATCGCGATGTCGACGACGGGCCGCCTCAGGCTGCTTGCGGTGAGTGTGCTCTGACTGCCTTCATCGTCTTCGCGGTACTGCCATCCTGCCATGTCAATGGCTTGTCTGCTCGCCAGCAGGTCTCGGGCCTCAGTAGACGAGAGCAGGCAAGCGTCGACGAGTTCAGTCACTGGCCGCGTTCCACCTGTGAACCCAACCGGCTCAGCCCTCCTCAGGACCAGGAGTCTGGCAATCGTCTCGTCGACCGGACGTGAGTCCAAAGCACCTGTGGTCATTGTCTGAGCAGCTTCGTCAATGTACGACCGAGGTCCTGCGAAAGGATCGAAAGACCCGGCTGACGAAAAGCCTGCCACCAAACCCGGAGGCAACTGATCTGCCTGAAGCGATTCTCGAGCCGGCCCAGTGGAGTCGGACGCTCGCTGGCCAATACCTGCCTCCGTCAGCGCAGACAGCAGCGGAAACGGTACAGCTGTGAGTCCATGCAACGGAGCAACTTCGCCGGACACGGCGGTTTCTCTTGAGAAGGACTCCAGCTGCCTGGTCTCAGCAGCCCCTGCGGGCTGCTGCTCGATGCGTGCGAACGACGGCGACGGCACTTGAGCATCAGTTTGAGACACTGCTGACAGACGCACAGGAATGGCAAACGGGTTTCTGAGGGTCATTATGTCCAGATCGATGACCGCCTCTTCCGCCCTTTCGCCGCGTTCCTCCGATGCGTCGAACCCAGTTGAGGGCGATCTACCAGTCTGGATTGTGTATCTGAGGTAATCCGGCGGACGCTTGGAATCCAGCGTGAGAAGGGTGAAGACAACTCTCGCGACCCCGAATGAAAAGAGCGCAAGACTCAGGCAGTATATGAGAAAGACCCCCAGTATCTTGGGCAGCTCCTTTCCGCGAGTGAGAAGAGGATTGTCCATCAGGCACCTCCTCCCGCACGAACAGCCTGGCTGTTGGTCCTGTAGTACGTCTTGCCGGACACGACAGCGTTCAACTGCGGCGCTGAAGAAAAGGTATCCGACCTCGACACATTTATCCTTACAGCAGTAAACACCACAGCAGGGCTTTCTTCCTCAGCCCGCCTGAGGAAGTCCACGACGCTCGCAAATGAACCCTCAAGTATCAGCTCGAATGGCATTTCTGCAACGTATCTCGCGACTACCACAGGCAACGGTCTGAAGTTCGTGAGAGTAGCCCCTGACTGAACAGAGCAGCGCTCGAGCGATCGAATGAGCGATGGGACATCCGGCTCGTCGGCGACGCCTTTCCATATGGCATCGAGCCTTCTATGCAGATCAGCCAGCTCGTTCTCGAGAGCAGACAGACTCACAGCAGTCCGCCTCATTGTATCAGCCTTGAGTCTCGAAGCCTCTATCTGTGAGTTCAGGGCAGCGAGTTCTGCGTTCAATGGCATGTGAAGCTGCGAGTATAGCAGATACAGCGCAACGATGGCCACGAGAACCAAGAGCATTCGGCTCTCCCGCTTGCTCAGGCGAAGCGCCACTCAGTCAGCCCTCCTCTTCGCTGAGGCGGTCATCTCAAACCCCACAGCGTACAAGTCGCTTGCTGGAGAGACCTCAAACACATATGCCGAAGCCAGCTGCGCCGATCCGAACATAGCGTCGTTGCGGAAGTTGTTAAGAGTGTCCGACACAGACGCGTAGCTCAACGCACTTCCCTTTATGCTGACCCTGCCGTCAGCGGCGATCGCGAAGCTCTCGATCCAGGTCGATTCATCTATGAGATCTGACGTCCTGGCAAGAAGAAGCCAAAACGGGAGGTTTTCCTCGTCGAGTACTGAGACCTCAGCATACTCCTCTTTGGCTTGCTTCAGCGCAGCCTGCAGATCCGCATTCTTGGGAAGATAGGGCGACCAGTGCTGGATCTCTTCCTCCAGTCTCACCAACTCCTGCTCGGCTCGATGAATCTGCGCTAAACGGGCGGCATAGAGAGACGACAAAACGAACGCGATCAGGAAGATCCCCAGCACCGCCGACAGCCCTTTCGGAGCGACCTGGGGCGGCTTCTGCAATTCCTTAGGCAGGAGGTTGATCCTGATCACAGCTCTTCGACACCTCGCAGAGCCAACCCAATGCTTACTGCCATCACTGGCGCCGTGTCCTCCAGGAACGCAGTGCCCAGCAGCTTCCGATCTACGCTCACATTCGCATACGGCCGTCCGATTACCATGGGTATCCCCAGCTCGTGTGAAAGATGCTCCACCAAGCCAACCAGCTTCGCACCGCCGCCTACGAGGACCCCTCCGCGCACGGGATCGTCCTTGTGCGACGCGTTGTAGAAATCTATGGTCCGCCGAACCTCTCTGGCCATCGCCCTGACGACTGACTCGATGGCCGATACGACGAGCTGGTCAGCGAGCTCGCCTGACTCCAGGTCCGTGCCCTCGATCCAGTCCGTGGTCTGCTTCAGTCTCTCTGCGTCCTCGCTGCTGCAACCGACCGCATGCGCGATCGCCTCAGAGATCGCACTGCCGCCAATCGGAATCATTCGCGTAAACGTCAACTCATCTTTGCTGTAGACAACCAGGTCTGTCGTCCCGGCCCCGATGTCGAGAACGACCATACAGGGTGGTGAATAGCGCTCATTGTCAGCGCTGGCCGCGACAAGGCGTTCCGACAGGCGGTACTGATCTTCTGAGATCGACCGCACAGAACCTGCCGCCATGCCGGCTGTCGGCTGCGTTTCGGCTGCAAGGTCTAGTTCACCAGGTACTTCCCGGTTCGGGACGCCGTCGCCAGGATCGATTCCATCCATCGGATCAGCACCGTTTTCGAGCTCAACGGCAAGCGCGCGCAGCTCTTCCAGGCCCATGTGCTCGAGGTCGTCGAGTCCTGGGAGCCGCTCTCCTCCAATGCTCCCGACCACAGGAAACGATCCGGTTGCGCCTTGTCGAGGGCTTGGCATATCTGTGAGCTCAGACTCCGCAGACTCCTGTAGGATTGACGCCCAACACTCGCGCATGCTCAACGAACGCACTATGCTAAAGGGCTGTACATCGATGACCTTCGGCAATACCTTGCACAGCCTCAGGGTCTCGATGAAGCTGTCGACGATCTCCTTCTTTGCTGCGACCAGGCTGACTCTTTGTTTCGCCTGTCCGGACGAGTCGTCGAACACCTCACCGACGATGTCGAAGTCATAGACACATTCTTCAACAGGAAAAGGAATCTGGGCCTGAACCTCCCACTTCACCGCCTCCGCCATCTCGTCTCTGCCCATCGGCGGCATCACCAGTGACCTCAAGATAACCCCTTGGCCTGCGACTGCGGTGACGACGTTCCGCGGCCTGAGTCTCATTTCCCTCAGCAGGGCCGAGATCTCTGCTGCTACGTCCTTCGGCTTCACAATGACTCCTGACTTGGTTGCTCCCAAAGGGGTGGCTCTCCTGCCCAGCCGCACGAGCGCGGCCGCATTCCGCGTCTTTCGCACCTCGGCTATCTTGATCGCATGGGTCCCTATGTCAAGCCCTACGGCACTGGCCATTCCTCAGCTCATCCTCTATACGGCATTCCTCGGAGTCACCTTTATAGTCTTGGTGTAGGTGCCCCTGCCCGAACCGACTGTGATCGTCGCCGTGACCATGATGACCGTTCCGTCTGCCGGCGACAACTTGCACTCAAATGAAAGGTCGCTGATCTCACCGTCATAGCGCCAGACGGGATCTGCTCCACTATCAATCACGACCTTTGCCTCCTCGTCATAGGAGACAGGTCGCTTCACAATGGACTGTCCCTGCAGCAAGTAACGGTAGTACGAGCTCACATAGACAAGAGAGCCGCCTTCTATTATTACCTCTGACACTGCGAAGTCGAGGCGGTCAGATGCACCGCCCGGGTCGGGTACGACCATGTCAGCCTTGCGAAGGTCGTTCGTCAACATGGTCGTTATCACCGTCATGCGCTGCTGATTGACCAGCGCATCACTGGTATAGCCGCTAATCCTGATTGTCTGAAGAAAAGCGGGCGTAACCACATAGGCGACAATCGTGAAGATGGCGAGAGCCAACATGAGTTCGATGAGGGTAATGCCATCCTCTCGAGACCAACTGCAAAGCCCGCTCTCGCGAGCCCCGGGCTCGACCACAGTCTCGCTCCTGCATGATGGACCGATAGCTCTATGTCTGGCTCGTGTGAACATGCGTCCCCCGTTCTTGAGTCTCCACAAGGCCCGGTTACAAATCCAGCCTGACTATCGTCACCAGTATCACCGCTTGATCCATACTCTCGTCTGTCCTGAATACAGAGACCTTGACCCGCCGGAGATCGCACATGGTCTCGCCGCCGACACTGACATCGTCTATCCACACCTGATAGCTATAGGCAGGTGTGTCCTCAAACATCTGAGGAGCGCTCATCGAAGCGAATCTGTCTGGAATCGCTCCCTCAACAGCTGTCTCTGCCTCCAGCTCCTCCAACACCTGTTGTGCCAGGGTCATGCGAAGATCGATCGACCGCATCACTCTGAGACTGAGGAGGCTGGCCGAAACCGTTGCCAGTATGACCATGATCGACATGCCGAGGACAGCGGCAGCGAAGACCACCTCAATGAGCGTGAAACCGTCCTGAGCCAGTGCGGCTCTAAGGCTCGCACCAGATTTCCCGTTCTCGCGCCTGCCGCTACGGCTCAAATCCACCGGGCCATCACCCCAGCCACAACTCGAGCATCCGGTCTCCATATATGTAAACCGCGTACCCACAGATGGACAGAAACGGGCCGAACGGTATCGGCTGTCTCCGCCCGATCACCCGACATGCTATCAGTGCGAGTCCGATCGCAGACGCGACCACAGAAGCGCCGAACAAGGTCAGCAGCATGCCTCGCCAGCCTGCCCAAGCTCCAACCATGCCGAGCAGTTTCGCGTCGCCCATCCCCATTCCGCCCCTCGACACAATGGACAGGAGGCCAAGTGCGAGCGTCCCGACAGCCATCCCCAGCAGCGCCTCATGTATCGACACACTGCGTGTCACCAGCGCAGACACCAGCCCTACGACGGCTGCGGGCAACACGATCACATTCGGTATCCTGCGGTGCTCGAGGTCGATGGCCGAGATCGCGACGACAGTTCCTGCCAGCATCAAGGCGAAGGGAAGCTGAG
>JAAYAB010000288.1 GCA_012719595.1 Bacillota bacterium | reverse complement strand
CGCGTTCTCGTGAACGAGAACCTGGCTCCGGACAACAAGAAGCTCGAGAGCATCAGAGAAGAGGCGCGAAGGCGCGCAGAGCCCGCCTGGGTGAAAAAGGACGAGATCATTGTCAGAGACGGCGAACGCGTCGACCTCGAAGACCTCCGAATACTCCAGGAGCTCGGGTTGCTGGGAAGAAAGACGAGCTGGCTGTCTCTGCTCGGAATCGTCATGTTCACGGGTCTCGCTGTATCTTTCCTGATCATCTGCGCAGCGAAGTACAACTTCCATCTGACTCACAACATGTCAGAAGTGACACTGTACGCCCTCATCATGGTATTTGAGGTTGCGATAATACAGCTGATCGCAGCCGTATTCCCTTCCGCCGACACTGGCGGCTCCGGGTTCATGGTTCCGATAGCGTTTGCCACGATGTTGATCAGCGTCCTCATTGACACCAGGATCGCGGTTCTTACTGCGGTGGTCTTGAGCTCCATAGCCGGACTGGTATTCGGAGGGAGCTACAGGTTCTTCCTGGTCGGCGTGGTAGGAGGCTTAGCGGGCGCTCTGAGCATCACGAGACACAGCGACAGGTCCGGACTCATGCGGTCGGGCTTTATCGTGGCCGCGGCTCAGATGCTCGCTGTGTCTTCAGTGCACATGATCGTCGCGGACTTCAGGCTTGACTACGCCCTGATCCAGACGGCGATCACCGGCATGATGAGCGCGGTCCTCACCATAGGGACGCTCCCGTTCTTCGAGAACCTGTTCGGAGTCACTTCGTCAATCAGATTCCTCGAGCTGGCTAATCCGAATCAGCCGCTCCTCAAGCGGATGCTCGTAGAGGCTCCCGGCACATACCATCACAGCATAATAGTAGGGAATCTCGCAGAGGCTGCCGCCAACGAAATCGGCGCGGACGCCCTGCTCGTCCGAGTGGGGTCTCTGTACCATGACATCGGCAAGCTCAAGAGGCCGTACTTCTTCATCGAAAACCAGCTGACTCAAGACAATCCCCACGACAAGCTGTCTCCCAGTCTGAGCACTCTCATAATCACATCTCACGTGAAAGATGGAGTCGACATGGCCCGCGAGGCCAAGCTGCCCAGGGAGATAATAGACATCATCGAGCAGCACCACGGCACATCGGTAGTGTCGTATTTCCACCGGAGAGCCCAGGAGAACGCCGAGAAGTCAGACGAGAGCGCTGAAGTGGACGAGAGAGACTTCAGGTATGCAGGGCCCAGACCGAGATCTCAAGAGGCGGCTCTTGTCATGCTCGGCGACTCTGTGGAGGCAGCCGTTCGTTCCCTGAGCAAGCCGACTCCTGACCGAATAGAGAATCTAGTCAAGCGTATTGTCAAGGATCGCCTGAACGACGGGCAGTTCGATGAGTGCAGGATCACGTTCAGGGATCTCGACGTGGTCGCGGGTGCATTCGTCCGGGTTTTGACGGGCATATTCCATGCGAGAGTCGAATACCCGGAGGCTGTGATAAGGGAGATGCAAAAGCGTGATGAGAGTCGCCGTTCGCCTCGATCACGAGAGAAGTCCGGTGAGAGTAACGCGTGAAGAGCTGGCGGATATCCGCAAGTGCGTGAACAGGTGTCTGAGATCGAGGACGATCAGGAAGGCAGGCGGCTCGATGGCCGGCTTGCTGCGCGCCGATGACTCGGTCGAAGTCTGCGTCGCGCTTGTCAGCGATGAGGAGATCAGGGCACTCAACCTGCAGTACCGCGGGATCGATGCAGAGACGGACGTGCTGTCGTTCTGGAGCGACCTTGGAGTCGAAGAGATCGAGAGGCTGAGAGAGTTCGGCGATGCTCTGCCTCTTGGAGACATCGTGATCTCAGTGGATAGAGCCGTTGATCAGGCAGAGCGGTTCGGCCACCCGTTCAGGCGGGAATTGGCGTACCTAACTGTCCACGGAGTGCTCCACCTGCTTGGCTACGACCATGAAGGCGAAGCGGATCGCACGGCCATGAGGTCGGCCGAGGAAGCGGTGTTGTCAGACCTGGGGATCAGCAGAGAGCCTTAGTGCCGAGTAGGTGAACTCCGGTCCCGGCGATACTGGGGTGTGGTGAACATGAGGGCAAGAGGTCTGCTGGAGAGTTTCAGGTTTGCCGCAGCAGGCATCCGGCACGCTCTCCTGACTCAAAAGAACATGAGGATACACTTGTGTCTCGGAGTGCTCACGCTCGCAGCAGGTGCGCTGATCGGCTTCGAGATGCTTGAGATGGCTGTACTTGTCCTGACCATTTCCGCAGTCTTGACTGCCGAACTGATGAACACCTCAATCGAAACCGTAGTCGACATGGTCACTCCGAATCAAAACGAGCTCGCCCGGATCGCCAAGAACGTCGCAGCCGGCGCGGTGCTGGTTTGCGCTACGGGCTCGGTTCTCGTCGGGCTGTTCTTATTCGTGCCTCGTATTCTGCGGCTGCTGCGATAGACGCGGCAGCGCAGCTAAGTGACTTGCTGATCGAGGGGCGATTGCAGTGGACTCCAGGCAACCGAAGCACGCTTTTCAATGGTTTCTACTGGTCCTGGCATTCATCGCAATATCGGTCAATGCGTTCATGCTGCTCAGAGTCCTCGATATGATCAAGTTCCCCTCGGAGATCACTGAGATGGAGATCGTGAGAGGCGGAGCTAGGGCCATTGTGGACTACTACGAAGGAGTTGCGGAGGCTGCAGGGCTCTCGAGCAACGCAGCTGTGAGGGACGTCCTGGCCAGGCTCCGCTTTGAGGTCGAAGAGGCATCCTCCAGCAATGAACTGGTGCGCGTCGTCACTCAGTACTTCGGCAACGTGAAGGATGTCGTCGAACGCGAGCAGGAGAACAAGAGGCGCAACCGCGTCTATCAGATCATCACTGAGGATGAAGGCGTCCAGACCTTCTCAGGCACTGCAACGGTCACTGTGCAGAACGCGTCGGGACGCGAAGTCACCGTGGACGATCCGTTGAGCGTTCTGAGCGCAGAGACTCTGGCGAAGCTCAACCGCGATCCGGACGCGCTGAGTCTGACTTCGATAGTCGAGATACAGATAATGGATGGAAAGTGCACGATCCTCGCGTCGAGGAGTCTCGAGGACAGGCTGAACATCCTCAGAACTCAGAACAACTCGCTTAGGGCGGCGCTCGAGGAGACGCGCCGCGCTGCAGGGCTGAGCCAGCTCACCGGAGCCGGGGTGAGGGTCCGCGTGTTCGGCCCGGCCGACAATGGACTGGGAGCCGGACAGATCCAGGAGCGCGATATACGCGATATCGTGAACGAGCTCAAAGTCGCCGGAGCGATAGGCATCGAGGTCGGCGGCGAACGCCTGATCGTTTCGTCTTACATTCGCGCCTCCGGGTCTCAGATCCTGGTGAACGGAAGGAGCATACCGCTCAATCCCGTCGAGATCAAGGCCGTCGGCAACCCTGAGATCCTTCAGAGCAGCCTCGAGCTGATCAAGAACAGCCTTGGCCACTGGGGAATCACAGTAGAGGTGACGCAGGAGGAGTCCTTGATATTGCGCGCCTACAGGGAGGTGTAGCGCGGCGATGCTGTCAACGCGCCGCACCAGGCCGATCGATCGCGCAGCATGGGGCCTGTGCGCGATCGCTATACTACTACTGATCGCCGACTGCGTCATTCTCGGATACTCCGCTGGAGTGATTCGGCTTCCCTGGTATCCGGGGGAGCTGGCGAGGGCGAAAACCGTCGGTGACAAGGTGCTCGACCTGTATTTGAGCCAGATCGAGGATGGCGAGGAAGAAGATGCGGTGCTGCTGTCGCAGATCATCGGTCAGGCGAGGGACAGCCTGGCTAGTTCGGTTTCGTTTGTTGCGGTGGCCGAGACGCTGTGGGAGGCCGGTGGCAGATTCAGAGAGGAGTCATACTCTCTGAGGTCAACGCGGGCAAGAGAGGCCATTGCCTCAGTCGTGGAGGCCGCGGCAAGGAGGGAGCGCTTCGACGGCAGGGCTCTGGTCTCCGTATCTGCCGGCGGATCGGGCATGCGTTCGGAGCTCTTCGTCGATGACAGCGCAGGCCTGCTGAACAATGACGACATCACCAGCATATCCCACATAGTCGCTGAGCATGACCTTGTGGGTGTAGTAGACATCAGAGTCAACGCCCGAGAGGCGTTTCCGATCACGCCTGCCACCATCAGGGAGCAGATCGCGTCTCTCGAAGAGGACAACCAGCGGATCGCGGAGTCCATATTGTCCTTGCGCCGCGCATCCGGATTCGAGGAGCTTACAGGGCCCGGAGTCCTGATCTTTGCATACGACGCACCCGAGGGCTACTCCTATCACGAGATCGTTCACGACCAGGACGTGAGAGATTTGACAGACGCGCTGATGGCTGCAGGAGCGGCTGGTGTCGAGATCGGAGGGCAGCGGATCACCGTTCGCTCGTCCGTTAGGTGCGCCGGCCCTGTGGTCCTGGTCAACCAGCGTCCGATCGTAGTCAACCCTGTTGTGGTAAAGGCGGTAGGAAACCCTGAACTCCTCGAGCAGGCGGTTCAGGAGATTGCGGATAGGTTCGCACTTCTGGGCAAGCGCTTGGAGGTCCGGCGCGCAGAGAGCGTGAGTCTGGCTGCAGTCGGGTTCGAGTGATTGACGCGCTTGGGAGGGTTGCATGGTGAATGACGAGCTCACGGCGGGAGTCATAGTCGATGACGAGCTCAAGAAGAAGCTCATTGAGCACGCAAGGGCCGCCCAGAGAAATGCCTATGCTCCATACAGCCGCTTCAGAGTAGGCGCTGCGCTCCTCGCAGAGGACGGTTCGATATATGCTGGGTTCAACATAGAGAACTCATCGTATCCAGCAACGGTCTGCGCCGAGAGGGTCGCCATATACAAGGCGATCTCGGAGGGGCGGAAGGCGTTCGCCGCTATGGCCGTGACATCCGATTCGCCGCTGCCCTGTGCGCCCTGTGGGGTGTGCAGGCAGGTGATGATGGAGTTCGCTCCCGAGATGCGTGTGCTCATGGTCGGCCAAGACTCCGTTGTGGAACGGCGGGCGAAAGACTTGCTGCCGCTCAGCTTCGGAGCGGATCATATGAGCCATGACAGGGATGAGTGATGCAGGTGAGTGATGATACGCGGGGAGTCGATTCCGGCCATCTCTCCGGGTTTGTGTCGATTGTCGGCCGTCCGAACACTGGGAAGTCAACGTTGCTGAATACACTGGTGGGCTCCAAGGTCTCCATAGTGTCAGAGAAGCCTCAGACTACCCGCAACGTGATAAGAGGAGTGGTGAACGGCGACGGCTATCAGATGGTCCTGGTCGATACTCCCGGCATCCACAAGCCGCGGCACCGCCTGGGCGAGATAATGGTATCGCGGGCGAGAAGCGCGCTGGCCGATATGGATGTCGTGCTGTTCCTTCTGGATGCGTCCGCAGACATCGGGGCAGGCGACAGGTACGTGGCCGCCGAGCTCTCGCACGTCGAGGTGCCGGTGATCGTGTGCCTCAACAAGATTGACCTCGTGCCGCCCGGGCGCCGCGACGAGCGGTCGTCCGAAGCCTCAGTTCTCGGCCCGTTCCTGGGCCCTCTTGCGATCTCCGCGAAAACCGGTGAGGGGTTGGACGCTCTCCTGAAGATGCTTCTATCGCTGCTGCCGCCCGGCCCGCCTTACTATCCTCCAGGAACTGTCACGGACCACCCGGAGAAGTTCATCGTCGGAGAGATAATCCGCGAGAAGATCCTGGAACTAACTGAACAAGAGGTTCCCCACAGCGTCGTTGTTGAGATCGAGTCGATGAAGGAGCGCGAGGGCAAGCCGATTCTGGACATCTCGGCCTTTGTCTATGTGGAGCGGCAGAGCCAGAAGGGCATACTCATCGGTGCGCAGGGCCGTCTCCTCAAGGAAGTCGGACGGCGTGCCCGCCTCGAGCTCGAGCGGCTTCTGAACACCAGGATCTATCTCGAGCTGTGGGTGAAGCACAAAGAGAGCTGGCGCAAGGATGAGCAGGCTCTGAGGAGATTCGGGTTCTATGAGAGTGAGTGATTTCGACTACGAGCTGCCGGAGCGCCTCATAGCCCAGTTCCCCGCGGAGCCGAGAGACACTTCTCGGCTCTT
>JAAYAB010000287.1 GCA_012719595.1 Bacillota bacterium | reverse complement strand
GGTCATCTTGTTCTCAGTCAGAGTGCCCGTCTTGTCTGAGCAGATGACCGTGGCGGACCCCAGAGTCTCAACCGCAGACAGCCGTCTGATGATTGCGTTCTCACGGCTCATCCTCTGGACGCCCAACGCCAGAACAACGGTAACGATCGCAGGCAAACCCTCCGGCACCGCAGCTACGGCCAGGCTGATCGACGTCATGAACATCTCGAAGATCTCGATTCCCCGAACCACGCCTATGAGAAAGATGAGAGCGCAGATAGAGACTCCGATCATGCCGAGCCGCTTGCCAAGAGCCGCCAAACGTTTCTGAAGCGGCGTTTCTTCCTGCTCGAGCTCAGTCATCATAGAGGCGATCTTGCCCACTTCCGTGCGCATCCCAGTAGCTACTGCCACTGCAAGCGCGCGTCCGGTGAGGACCGTCGTTGAGGAGAACAGCATGTTTGCGCGATCGCCGAGTGAAACGCCGGGATCGAGGGTGTCTATTGCTCTCTTCTCGACAGGCGTTGATTCCCCAGTGAGAAGGGATTCGTCTGCCCTGAGATCGACAGCCTCAAAGATCCTGCCGTCCGCAGGCACTCTGTCACCTGCCTCGAGCACCATAATATCTCCGGGCACCAGCTCTGAAGCGGCAATCCTCTGCTCCCTGCCGCCGCGAATGACTCTTGCGGTTGAGACGCTCATCTTTTTGAGAGCCTCTATCGCCTTCTCGGCCTTGAGTTCCTGAATGACGCTCGACACTGCACTGAGCACAACGATGGCAATGATGACTATCGCGTCTACTACTTCGCCGACCGCGGCCGAGATGATTGCCGCAGCTATCAGGAGCAAGATCAAGAACTCCTTCAGTTGTGCGAAGAGCAGCGCAGCGACGCTGACCCTCTTGTCTTCAGCCAACTCATTTGGGCCGTATTGAAGTCTCGCCCCTTGGACTTGGTCTGAGCTCAGCCCCGCTTTCAAATCGGTTCCCAGCCGTTGAACGATGTCGGCCATACCCACTGTATGCCAGTCTGCGAACAATCCGCCAACACACCCCAGATGCCACCAGACTTCGGTACACACGCAAGCATCGTATAGTCTATTCCACTCTGCCCGACAGTATCCTGTTGCCTTGCCGGCAGCCGCACGGCTGGCCAAGTCCGGACGCACAGACCGCCCCGAAGACCCTCCTGGCTCCCGAGTTCCTGAGAACGCGGGCGGCCTCGTTCAGAGTGGACCCGGTGGTCATGACGTCGTCCACCAACACCACATCCCTGCCTGCGATGGCCGGCACTGCCGTCACTGCGAACGCTCCCCTGACGTTCCGCGCCCTCAAACCGGCACCGAGTTGCTTCTGATCTGCAGTTTCCCTGGCTTTTTCAAGCCCATCGGTCACGAGCTTGGCCCCAATGGCAGCAGCAAACCCTCGAGCAATCGACTCGGCCTGGTTGAAGCCTCTTTCATAGAGCCGCTTCGGGTGAAGCGGAATGGGGATCACCACACCCCTGAATCTAGACCCTAGACTGCACTCGAATGCCTCTCCCAGGATGCTCCCAAGAGCAGCTCCCAGATGCACAAATCCCCTGTACTTCAGACTCCGGATGGCTTCTCTCAGGCATCCCGAGTAGAGGGCTATGTACACGGTGGAATCTAAGAATGTGCTGCGGCGGCAGCAATCGGAGCAGTGCATGCAGTCTCGGCGTTCCCCTGCCCTGACCGGACTGCAAGGCATCAGGGGCTTCCGGCACACGCTGCAGACATCGCCCTCCCATCGCTGCAGACGTTCCCAGCAATCGCGACAGAGGCAACATGGGAGCTCGTCTCGGAAGACGCCTGCACACAGACTGCACCTTCGGCGAGCCGTCAACACACCCTTGGCGCTGTCGAGCACCGCCTTCAGCATTTCGGATCTGGGTTTAAGAAAGCGTTTCATCAACGGACCAGCCTGTCGTTCATGAACTCAATCATCTTGATCGCGGCCTCCACCTCCCGATTCGTCCGCTCGACAACGAAGATGACGCGACCTGTCGGGCACTCGGACGTGCGGCCCGCCCTGCCGGCCATTTGGACCAGCGAACGCGCGTCAAACACACTCGAGTCGGCTCTCAAAACGATCACATCGACTCCGGGGATGGTGACACCACGTTCGAGAACCGTGGTGGTCACTGCCGATGTAATCGAACCCTCTCTCAACTGCCTCAAGACATCCTCACTGTCCGACGTCTTCGAGTGACAGAATCCCCACCTTGCTGCAGGCCAGCAATCCTCAGAGACCTCGCAGAGGAGACTCCGAGCCTGCTCTACCAGCCGTATCGTAGGCACAAAGACGAGTGTCGGAGACCGGTCCACGGCGGCAGCACAAATAAGGCAGAGTTCGTGTCGGTGGAAGGTTGTTGACGCTTCGAAGTGCGCTGCTGTTCTTCCAGAGTGCGATCCGGCTCGTTCGACGAGCGCCCGCAGACACTGTTTGGGCAACCCGGTCTGTGCCGCATTTGCGCCTCTCAATCCGCTATCAGCTTCATGTCGGTTGACCTCGCCAAGGAGACACCCTTGACCGGCGGCAAGGGTTCCCGGGAAGCCGCGCCGTCTCACACGCGGCTCAGTCGTGCGAACACACAGCACTATTGGCACAGGAACGGGCCTCCCGTGGTGCCTGGTCGAGATCAGGCAAAAAGGCAGAGACCTGTTGCGAATCCTTTCAAACATGGCCGAATCGGGCGTAGCAGTGAGATACACGATCTTCCCGTCACGGCGGGCGCTGCGCCTTACTGCGTTTTCGAGAAAGCCGCCTGGCACGCACGGGTATGCGTCCACTTCGTCGAACACCACCAGGTCTGCGGCATGTCTGAACCTGAGGGTCTGATGCGCAGTGCACACGAGAAATCTTGACCCCTGAGCTGCCACACGTCTCTTGCCCGACTGCAGTCCGATCCTGACCCCTCTGAAGAACCTGTCGAGTCTCGCGTGGATATCGCCGGCTGCAGACTGTCTGGGCACGACGTAGAGAACCGTCCCGCCTCTGTTCAGCACGGACTCGATAGCGCCGCACACCACCTCAGTCTTGCCCGAGCCGCAGGCCGCCCATATCAAGAACTCCCTGGATCGACCGTCGGTCACGAACTCCTGGACCTGTTTCGAGGCTCTTCTCTGAGCTTTCGTCAGCTGAAATGGGATGTTGAGGGTGACGCTCGACAGCCCGCTGCTTTGGCCGGCGACAAAACAAGAGCTGTCTCCGGCAGGAACGTGCAGGAGCCAAGTGCAGGACGATATCAATCCGAGAGAGCTGCAACAGAGACACATCGCGCATCTGCTCTTGCATATCTCGCACTTGGCCATATACTGGATTTCAGACTGCGAGCCACACCTCGAGCAACGGGCCCGCCCAGTCCATGTCTGTAGTACGCCGGGCACCATCTCCAACCGGCCGGCAATGGAGAGCGAATCGACCGCTATTCTCGTTGCATCGTGGTCCTGGATTTCACCCATGGACGCAAGGCTTGTTGCGAGTTCGGAAAACGTTAAGACCCGGCCCAAAAGGACGTCAGCGACTAGGTGTGCCCGGCGTGCGAGAGTCTCGGCCGGCCGGGGTGGCACCGCATCGGGCGCCAAGTCCTCGACCAGCCTCACTGCAGCGGTCCTGTCAAACGAAAATGCACGCAGGAAAAGCCCAAGCGCAGAGAGCGACGCCGCCTTCTTGAGTCGCAACAAGGCGGCGTGCTCGCTCGACGGTTCGGGTGTGGCGGACAATATGAGCTCCAGCGCGGGGATCAGGAGCCGCATGACATTGCGCAGTCTGAACGAATCAGCAGGACGCATACCGGACAGCAGGATTCCTGTCTGCCCGGAGCAATCCTTCAGGTGTTGAGGCCATAGGTGCGCACGACAGAGGTCAAGTGAGTATTCGAACAGGCTTGTGTCAGACACAAGCGCTAGTAGAGGCGCTGCCCGACGCCCGCCTCCGCTCCCGCGCAAGTACACGCCTGCATGGCGCAGCATCCCCAGCCCCCGTCCTCATCGGTCGTCCAATAACAGTGTAAACGAGGCCGCTGGCGAAGGCGAGGATGAAAACACAGGAGCGGCGAAAATCACACGTCAGCTGAAGAAAGCGACAGACTGCACCCAGGGAACAGGCGCATCTGCTCTGCTGCACCTGATGGAAGCTCCAAGACATGCCGGGTTCCCTCAGGTCCTACGACGATGCGGAAGGGCTTCACGCAGGGGCTGACGCCGACGACTCGAAGGCTCCGGTCAAGGAACACCGCATCTATGGCGAACTTCATGAATGCTGTGTGTATTGCCCGGCACCGCCACAGGAGCATGCCATCGTGCGGTGAGATACGCCTGCGACCCAGCAGCCCGATAGCCTTGGCTACGGGAGTGCGCGCGATCTTCGCCTTGGCCGCCTCTTGTCCTTTGCTCTTAGGCGCCACGACTCGGACACTTACCACATTGCTCACGCTACCATCTCCTCTCCTGCAACACAGACCCTACCGCCCGCCGAAAGTAGTGATCACGTGGACTACAGCAGGGCCTAGAAGAATGACAAACAGCGCAGGGAATATGAACACGACGAGAGGAAGGACCATCTTGATCGGTGCCTTCATCGCCTTCTCCTCTGCTTTCTGGCGTCTCTTCGTGCGCATCAAGTCAGACTGGATACGCAAGACGCTTCCTATGTTTATGCCAAGCTGATCCGCCTGAACGATCGCGCTGGCGACTGTGGCCAGATCTCTCACGCCAGCTCGCCTTCCCAGTTCTCGGAGCGCTTCACGCCTGGGCTTCCCTAGCCTGATCTCTGCGAGCAGATGGTCGAACATCTTGGCTATAGGGCCGCCCATGCGCTCTGCGACCTTTGCCAAAGCCGAGTCGAAACCCAGCCCGGCCTCGACGCTTATTGTTAGCAGGTCCAGTGCGTCTGGAAGGTCTTTCTCGATCGTCTTGTCGCGCTGCGTCCTCTTCCGCCCGACTGCGAACTCCGGAATCGCGTAGCCGGCTAGCGAAATGCAGAGGGCAAAGAAGACGCCCTTTCTTGGATCGAATGGAGCGGTCAGAACCAGGAAGCAACCCGGCACGACCAGTGTCAACAAAGCCTTGATAGCAACGAAGGTCACAGGCTTCATGTTCCAGGGGTTTCCCGCAGCCTCCAGCTTAGCCCTCGTCTCATCGAGAATCTGACGCGGAGTCCTCTTCGAAACCTGCTCGACGAACCACCGGACCGGCGGCACGACAAGCCGCTCCCACACAGGCGCACTCAGCTCAACCTTTCTCAAGTCCACCGTCGGCGCAACGGTTAGGGTCTTCAGACGCCGAGCGATGAGATCCTCACCCGAGTCGAATTGAGAGAACACGGTCCGGAGCGTAAGGACCATCGTGCAGAACGCGAGAACGGACAACGCAATCGCCATCAGACCTCAATCCTCGCAATCCGGTTTACCAGGTAGATCCCTATCAGCATTCCGCCGCCGGCGCAGACAAGCAGCAGCCAGCCCAGCGGGTGCCTTACCAGCGGCATGAGGTATCCCGGGTTCACGACCGACATCATTCCGGCCAGAACCAGAGGAAGCACGGATATGACGAGACCCGACGCCCGCCCCTGCGCGGTCAGCGTTCGAATCTCGCCCTGTATGCGAACCCGCTCACGAATGGTCTCGGCAACCGTATCAAGCAACTCTGCCAGATTGCCTCCTACTTGCCTCTGGATCAAGACGGCCGTGATCACGAGTTCGAGATCTTTGGAGCCGGCTCTGCGGCCGAGGTTGGCAAGTGCGTCTTCGAACGGTGCGCCGAGGCTCAGCTCCTTGACCACCCTGGAGAACTCGCGTGAAGCAGGCGGCGACGTCTCTCTCGCAGCTACCTCAAGAGCTTGCAGGAAGCTGTGGCCGGCTCTGAGTGAACCGGAGATCAGCACTAGAGCGTCAGCAAGTTGGGCGCTGAACCGTCGAGCTTTGCGCACCATTCGCACCCTCAGGTAGACGAGAGGGGCCAGAGTGCCCAACGCGAGTGCAAGCGAAACCCGAAGTGCGCCGCCTCCGCACATCCTCGCCGTAAGCCCTGCAGCGCACGCGACAGCGCCGTTGATCGCGGCAAACTCAGACGCCTTGAGCGGGACGTCGCTGAGCTCGAGCTGAGATGAGAGCCAGCTCTCAGACGCTTTGCCCTTCATCAGCCGCGAGAAGAGACCCTCCACTGCTTTCCGGGCGACCGCCAGGCCGCGGGCCGCCACGGCATCCGGGCCGCTCGAGTCAAGCTGACGGATGTACTTCAGCAGTCTCTTCTGTTCCCAGCTCTCTCTGCTGTCCTGTGTGACGACAATCACCGAGTTGAGCAACAGCCACAGAGCAAGGAATCCCATCAACGATAGAGCTGCCGCCAAGAGCCAGTCACCACCTCTCGAGCGAAATCGCTTCCAATGCTTCGTCGAAGCCACTGTAGCAGCGACGGCAAAGCCACGGCGACGGAACTACGGCTAAACCACTGTCCCGGCTACCGCATATCGAAGAATGTTTCGAGCGGCACAGTTGCGCCGTTGGCTATCAGCGTTTCATAGAACGAGGGCCTGATCCCCGTGGGCCTCAGATGGCCTTGGACACGCCCGGTCGCATCTATGCCTGTCTGAGTGAACACGAATATGTCCTGAAGAGTGATGACGTCGCCTTCCATTCCCTGAACCTCTGTCACGTGTGTGATGCGCCGCGACCCATCCCTCAATCTAGCCGTCTGGACGACAAGGTCGACAGCCGACGCGATCTGCTCTCTGATCGCCTTCATCGGAATGTCCATTCCCGCCATCAGAACCATAGTCTCCAGCCTCGAAAGCAAGTCTCTGGGGGAGTTGGCGTGGGCGGTAGTGAGCGAGCCGTCGTGGCCGGTGTTCATCGCCTGCAGCATGTCGAGAGCCTCGCCACTCCTGACCTCGCCGACTACGATCCGATCCGGCCGCATTCTGAGCGAGTTCCTGACCAGGTCCCGCATGCTCACGGCTCCCCTGCCCTCGATGTTCGGAGGCCTGGTCTCGAGCGTGATCACATGCTCCTGGCGCAGCTGCAGTTCTGCGGAGTCCTCGATCGTGATTATCCGTTCGTCCGGAGGAATGAACGAGGACAAGACATTCAGCAACGTGGTCTTGCCGCTGCCCGTCCCGCCTGACACGATTATGTTCAGCCTCGACTTCACGCAGGCCTCGAGGAAATCCGCCATCTGCCGCGACAGTGTCCCGAAGGCTATCAGATCGTCGATCGAGAAAGGATCCTTTGAGAACTTGCGTATGGTCACGCACGGGCCCACCAGCGAAAGCGGAGGGATTATTGCGTTGACGCGGGAACCGTCCGGCAGCCTGGCGTCGACCATCGGACTTCCCTCGTCGATGCGCCTTCCGATGGGAGCAACGATTCGCTCGATCGTGTGCAGCACGTGATCTGCATCTCGGAAGCGCACAGCAGTCGCCTCGATCTTTCCTCCTCGCTCCACATACACTTGATGCGGTCCGTTGACCATGACCTCAGTGATCTCGGGATCCTGAAGAAGCGGCGTGATCGGCCCAAAACCCACGATCTCATCGAGCACTTCCGAGTACAGGGCTTCCTTGTCTTGATCAGGCAGTCCCGCGCCGCTTGAGTCGACAAAATCGAATGTGATCCGGCGGACCCTGTTCCGCAGCTCGTCAATCGCGTCATCCGCATCGCTGTTCAGAAGCTCGCCGCCCAGTTCCTCGATCAGGGTCTCGTGGATCTTCTGCTTGAGCTGGATCCTTCCGTCGTCCACGCGCCTGCTGGGGGCTTTATGCTGTGAAGGGTCGCCTGCCGACTCCCGACGGTCTGTCTGTTTCAGTCGCTCGAGCAACGACACAGCCAGGTCACTCCCTTCGCCCGAGAGGCTGAATGGTTGGTGCCGAATCCCGCTTTCTAAACAGCTTTCGCCCGATCGACTGCAATGCGTTTCCGGGTGCCAGCTGCGGACGCTTTTCGCTCCAGCCGTTCTGCCGCGCTACGAACAGAGCGAGCTCAGTCACAGCTCTGGAAATGCGAGCCGACGGATGGCTGCGAACGAACGGAACGCCGCTGTTGACAGATGGAACCACCAGCCTGCCGTCGCTCGGGATGTGAAAGTCGACTTTGCGGCCCAGCGCCGTCTCCAGGTCATCGATCCTGACCCCTATCTGCCGTGAAGAGCGATTGAGCACCAGCACTGTCTTTTCAGGAGGGTATCTGAGCGAATCCATCACTTCCATGCAGAGCTTGACGCTCTTGATGGTCGGCACGTCAAGAGTCACGACCAGCAGAATCATGTCGGATAGGTCCAGAGCGGCCAGCAGAGGATCCTGAAACGACTGCGGCGTATCGACCACGACGTAATCGTACGACTCCCTGAGGTATCGCAGGACTGCGTCGACATGCTTTCCAGTGACTATTTCGGCCTGCTCGGGTCGAGCCGGCGCTGCGAGAAGCTCGACGCCTGACTCGTGGAGAAGCATGCACGACAACACTGAACTCGAGTCCATGGTCTCCTCACGGGCCAGGTCCGCGAGCGTGCGGCTCGGCTGCAGATCCAAGAGCACCGCCATGTCTCCGAACTGAAGGTCGAGATCGACTGCGCACACCTTGCTGCCCGTGCACTGCCTCAGGGCGACTGACAGATTTGCGGCGATGCAGGTCTTCCCTATGCCGCCCTTGGTGCTGAATACTGTGACTACTCTGCCTCTGGGGCTCGGCCGTCCGGGATGGTCCGGTCCTCGCAGTCCTGCTGCCGCGTCTGAGTGCCTCTCGCCCGTCCTGCGAACCGACTGCGCGAGCTCCTCTGCAGTGAAAGGCTTGACGAGATAGTCCCTCGCGCCTGCAGCCATCGCCTTTCGGAGATACTCGTACTCACCCTGCACCGACATAATCACCACGCTTGCAGAGGGCAGTTCTCTGCTGATCGCTTCTGCGGCCTCGATGCCGTCTGCGACAGGCATGTTGATATCCATCAGGATCACGCCGGGCCGCAACCGTTTTGCAAGAGCGACGGCTTCTCTTCCGTTCGCCGCCTCGCCTACAACTCGGATATCCGGCTCGAATGAGAGCAGTGTGCGAACGTTCTGCCTGGTCTCAGCCACGTCGTCTACTATCAAGACATCGATCGGATTGCTCAATGCTCCTCACCCGCACCTACCTCAAGCTTGCCGGTATATCCTCCATGTCAGGGGCTATCAGACTGCCTGGGTCTGCTGACTCGCTCGCCCTGACGATCTCCGGAGTGATGAGTACGATCAGCTCCGTCTGGCCCTTCTGAAAGCTCGTGCTCTGAAACAGCGCTCCGATGATCGGCAGGTCAGCCAAAACCGGCAGCTTCTCCACGATCTTCGTGACTTTCGTGCTGAGAAGCCCGCCGATCGCTATAGTCTGGCCGTCGTGAACGACCACAGATGTCTTGACGCGGCGGGCTGTGAAAGCGGGTATGACATAGTCTCCAACTCTCAGCCCTCGGTCCGGATCGATCTCTGTAACCTCCGGCTCGATGTCGAGCGAGATCAGCCCTAACCTGTCGACCGTCGCCTTGACATGAAGCAGTACGCCGTACTCCCGCCACTCAAATACGACCCTGCCGTCACTGACCCCCAGGTATATCGGTATCTCGCCGCCTGCCAGGAAGCTCGCTTCGCCGCCGCTCACCGTCAAGAGGCTGGGAGCTGCTAGAATCCGAATCGATCCGTCCCGCTCAAGCGCTCGCAGTCTTGCAGCGGGGAACCGTCCGGCCATTGGACTCCAGATGTCGGCGACCACATTTTGTAGTACGACTGTCCACGGGAGCACATCGCCGATGGAGGGGTCCCACGTGCCGCCCGTAATCCCGATCTGGGCCAGGTCTGACCTGTCCACCTCAACTATCAGTGCACGGATGAGCACCTGGAGCGGATCTGACACATCTACGATCGTCACCGCGTCCTCCCAACACTCGGATACGAGAGTGTCCAGGCGCTCCTTTGCGTTCTGGTCCTCCACCTGTCCCTCGATCACCAGTTTCTCGCCGAAGAACCTGGAGTCCACACGCTCTTCTGAGAGAAGCGAGTCGAGTGCATCAGCGACTTTGATCTTGGGGACCCCGCCCAGGTTCTCCTCAAAAATGCTTCTAGCACGTCGGGCGACACCGGTCGTCGCGCCGGGCAACTCAGATGACTCGGTGCCTCCACCTGATGCAAGACTTGTGCCTTCCTCCGTAGCTGCAGAGACCGTGGGCTCCTCGCCACCAGGAACGCTCACCAGGTCTACGACATCCTCGAAGAACGCTGACGCAATCTTGTGCGCGCGATCTCTCTGCTCCTGCGAATCTACCGACCCCTCCAGAATCACCGAAGAACCGACAGAAGTCAGCCGCACTGTGCCGATCCCGATCAGCTCCGTCGCCTGCTCTATTGCAGCAGTGAGGTCGAGGTAAGACGTGACTGTAACGAACTCGACCCCGGAGTCAGTCCAGAGATGAAGAGAGGTCTTGCCCGGCGCTTTCGCGTTGGCAAGTATCAGGTCAGGTCCGATCACTGCGATGTCGACTATGGACGGGTCGCCCACTGCGGCCCTGATCACGCCTGTGAGCGGGACGATCCGAGTCTCGCCTACGGGAATCTCCATCTCGAGCTGCCGAGTCATCTCGTCCTGGGCTGATGCCCCGGCCGGCGGTTCAGATGCCGCACACTCCGCGAAGGCCAAGACCAGCGCCAAAAAGGCAAAGCATGCTGCGGCTGCAACCCGACCGCCTTTAGTGGGGAACCGCTCTCCCATTGTCGGAGTCATAGCTGCTCCTCCCTTGACGCGACGACGCTGGTCACCTCGGTTCCTCTGATCACCTGTACCGCAGCAAGCTGCCCTACGCCGGGCTCGGCCGGCTGGGGCTCTGACGGCCTGCCCTCCGGCGCCTTATCCTCGTCGACCTTGACGTTGATGAGACTGATCACCTCGTCGACATAGAGCCTGGCGATCGCTTCGACAGCGTGCTTGTCAGACGCACTGCTGACGACTCCGGTCAGCAACGCCTTTCCTCGGACCACCTTCACGTCGATGTCGACCCCGCCTATCAGGCTGAGGATCCCATCCCTGATCTGCTCGTCTTCGGTCGATCCAGCAGCACCGGGCGCCTTGAGGAGATCGACGACATCGCCGAAGTATGCAGCGGCGATCTTGACTATGCGTTCCTTTTGCTCGCTTGACTCGACAAAGCCTTCGAGGATCACCGAAGAGCCGGCGGGAGTCAGGCGAACCGTATCCACTCCGATCAGCTCTGCGGCCTGACCTATGACTTCTGACAGATCGCGATAGGATGTCACGGTGACAAACTCCACTCCGGAATCGGTCCAGAAGTGCAGCGACGTCTTGCCCGGGGCCTTCGCATTGGCCAGTATCAGGTCAGGTCCAATCACGACGATGTCGACAATAGACGGATCGCCCACTGCCGCTCTGGTGACCTGACTCACAGGGACTATGCGGGTCTCACCAACGGGGATCGCCATCTCGAGCAGCTGAGTCACCAGCGGCTGGTCTCCTAGCTCGCTCGGCACCTCCGACCCGCTGCAGTCGAACGCGGCAAAGAGCAAGACCAGCAGGATGCACAGCGATGAGACGCAGCTCCTTGCTGCCCGCCTGAAGAATCGCCCGGCTCTAGTCGGAATCATCGTTGTTCCTCCTTTGCTACGACAACATCCGTTACATGTGTGCCTCTGATCACTTGCACTACTGCGTATTGGTCAAGCCCGAGGCCGGCCAACTGCGGGCTCCCAGTGTGAGACTGTCCGTCCGTCCCGAGAGCTTTGTCCGGCGCGGCCTGTCCGTCAAGCCCAGGCGACGCTGCAGTACTCCCTCCTCGGTCGGATTCGACCGGTTCGCGGAAGAGGTGCGCGTACTGGGAACCAACCAAGTCCAGAGTAGAGGCTTTTGCTCGTGCTGTTGTCCAGCCCTCCTGCGGCCTGAGAACGAGCCTGATGGTTCCCGTTTCCTCGGCGAGAACCACCCGGGCGGCAGCTTCCGGGTTCACCGCAAGGGTCACGCTGCTTACGAGCTTTGCCGGCTTGTCCTCGTCGGCAGTCAGCTCCTGAGCGACTCCGATCACGTAAACGTCCTCGACAACAGTCGTCGTCAGGTACTCTCCTCTGGTCCCTACCGAAAACGTACTCATTACGTCTACTCGGTCTCCCGGCTTGACAAATCCAGCCACTCCGACTATCTCGTTGACCCTAACCGTCACGGCTCGCTTGTCCGGCGGGAGTTCCAGGCTTAGAGACGACAGCTCGTCCCTGGCAACCAGTCTGCTCTCACGTATTGGCTCCCCCGTGAGTATCTCAGACTTCGTCACTCGCCCTTCGACATCCGAGATGGAGGCAAACTCATCTGCAAAGGCAAAGCCCCTGGGCACTTCCTTCATGTACAGCATGTCGCTTGACAGGCGCTTGCGCGCAGGGATGTCGGTCTTCGCGGCTACGACAAGAGTGGTGGACACGACGGGAGGCCGCGCAGTCAGCTCTACGCTCCTTAGATAGCCGTAGAGCAGACCGGCGAACACTGCTGATGCCCCGGTGGACAAGAGGAGCATGGCTCTGCGTCTGCTTATCTTCAACCGCTCTTCCCCCGTTTCATGCGGAACAACTCAACTCCCTGAGATCACTCGGTAAGGCGAACAACGCTTGCACCGAAGTAAGCTGCCTCGCCCGGCTGCGCGTCGATCTGGCGCTGCAGGAAGCGCCCCATAACATACGCGTCGTTTCCCTGGCCTCCGTACCCTTCCAAGAAGAAGCACGCGAAGCCGACGACGGTCACTGAGTCACGGCCGTGTACGTCGTCGAAGGACTCGACTACCGGCACCACCAACAGTCTCGGACACCCCGGCCTAACTGTTTCGTAGGTGCAGGGAGGATTGTGATTGCACTCGCCGAGCAAATACTCGACACCTTGCTTGGTAGGTCCGGACACGTTGCCGGGCTCTGTCTCTATCAGCTGCCCGACCTCGATCCACCCGTCGTACCCGTACTTGATGTTGTTCCTATAGTTGCTGCCGCCCTTGCCGCCGAGCGCAAGAGCGCCGAAGTTGCCGGGCGCCAGCTTGCCTAATCCTGGAGACGATTTGAGTAGATACGGCTGACCGTAGACGAAGTCTTGCTGGACCACGCCGAAAGGCCTGACGCCCTTGACCTTAGCCGCGGCAGCTATCTGCGCCTTGGCTCGCGCCGAGATGGCCACTGATTCCAGTCCGAACACAGACCCGAGGAAGACCTTCACCTCGTCACTGGCCCAGACTGACACGGAGCAGTAGTCGGACCCAATGACGACCGATGCGTTGTCCACAGAACCGTAGTTGGCAGTCAGGTAGTCGCTGGCCATCGTCCACGCGGTCACCGGATCCGAAGGCAACTCGAGCACGCCTGCAAGAGACGCAGCATCGACTGCATTGGCAAGCTGCGTGCGGCGGGCAAACACATAGCCGACATCGACGACGAGACTGCCTATAGCAAGCAGCACTGCGAGAGTAGCGGTAAGAAACACAAGCACAGCGCCGCTTTCAGAATCCGTTGTCCTGAAAACACCCATGCCGAACACCTCATTCCACTCTCATCACAGACTCTGCGGTGAGGGTCAGGCTGCCGCCGATGATACTGGCGATGAGCCCTTCTCCTACGACGTACTCGTATGCGACCCTCACGCGCAGCGCCGACCCCCGGGTTCTCTCAGATCCCGAGGGAATGACCTGAACGCTGAGGTTGTCCTGGTCCAGGTGACTGCATTGAGCGACTACCGCCTGGATTACGTCCTCGTCAGACCCACCTACAACTCCGACGCGCGCTCCCTCCCGCGATGCCTGGGATATGACCATGTAGGCGTGAAGCGCGCTCCCGACCTGCACTATTCCAAGAAGAAGTAACGACAAGACCGTAATGACTAAGGCGAACTCCACCAGGCTTTGGCCGCTGTCACCGAACAGGCTGGTCATTGACCGCCTGCACCGCTTCATCAAACCGATCACCGGCATCACCATCCGGTTGATAAAAAGGGGCGGCCCTACCTGACGTGAAGTAGGGCCATGGGCACGGAGGTACGTTATAGTGGGGATTGGAGCGTTCAATTGTGTCAAGGTCTAGCTACTAAGTGCCGGTCCCGCCGGGATTTGTCAGGGCTTCGATGATTTCGTTGAACTTGTCCCACAGCGTGTCTCCGAGCTGCGTAAGCAGCCCTACGACGACCAGTGCCACAAGAGCGATGATCAGGCCGTACTCCACCAGGCCCTGGCCGTCCTCCCGTCGGAACAGCTGTCGGAGGAAGAACAACATGATCCACCACCTCCTCGCTCATCTATTGGTTGAGAAATGAAGGTCGCTCCTGTCGAATCGATGCAGGTTCAACCCGAAGAGGTAGGATCAAATAAGAACTCGCACCCGACCGAGAGATGCGAGTGCGAGCACACGTCGCTGGCCCAATCTCTTCGGCAGCCCGGCTGTCATGGTCACCGGAACACCCGGCGACTGTAGACCCGTAGCTTTGCGTCCCCACCTTTCGATGGGTTTGCCCTTGTCGGGAGAATCAAGCACTGGACTTCAATCTCAACCTACGCTGATTTTACAACACGAACGGGGGGAAAGAACATGGTCCTGCGGAATCAATTCTATAGGACTCAAGGACTACCCGCGCCGGCTATACCATGTCTGTGGGCCCAGATTGCGGCCTGAGTCCTATCCTTGACTTCAAGCTTCCTCAGGATACTCGAGACGTGGTTCTTGACAGTCCTCTCGCTGATAAAGAGCCTGCAGGCTATTTCAGAGTTGGGCAAACCGTCAGCCAGGAGGCAGAGCACTTCCCGCTCTCTGCGGGTGAGCTCCTCCGCGGGCTGGTCACTCGAAGCGCTCGTTTCGCCGAGAGCAGGCTTCACGACCGATGTGTCTATTATCCGCTTCAGGACGCCGGGACTCAGTGAGTACTCTCCTCTGTGGACTCGCTGGATCGCACTTACCAGCTCGGCGGGATTGCAGTCCTTCAGGAGGTAGCCGCTCGCGCCTGCCCTGATCGCCTCAAAGACTCCGGTGTCATCCGCGTGCACAGTGAGGATGATCACCTTCGTCTCAACCTTGCCCGACTGAACGATCGCCCGCGTCGCAGCTGCGCCATCCATCCCAGGCATGTTCAGGTCCATCAGCACAACGTCAGGCCTCAGCTCCAGCGTCTTCTCAACCGCCTTGCTACCGTCCGAGGCTGTTCCCACTACAGTGATCGACTGCTCGAGTTCGAGCAGCCTCACGAGTCCTTCCCGAACCAACTGATGATCGTCTGCTATCAACACCGAGACGGGCATCGCGTGCACACCTCCGCTCATCGACTCGGCGCACATTAATGGCACAATGGCTCAGACGGACAGAGGAATCTCGGCTATCACAGACGTGCCACAGCCAGGCGACGACACCACATCAAACGAGCCTCCCAGCAGCGACACTCTCTCCCTCATGCCCACCAGTCCAAACCTCTCTCGCCCCACTGCCGACAGACTCGCTCTTGCACTGTCAAACCCTTTTCCGTTGTCACAAACTACGACCTTGACCGAACGCTCGTTGAAAGTGATCTCCACTCTCACTTCTGTCGCCTCGGAGTGCTTGCGGGCGTTCTGCAGGGCTTCCTGCACCAGCCTGAAGACCGTCACTTCAGTGGTCGAACAGACCTGTGCCTCACCCTTCACCTCTACCCCGCCGCTCCACCCGCACCTCGCAGCCATGTCGTCGTAGTACTGCCTGACCGCTGGAATCAGCCCGAGGTCGTCGAGTGCCATGGGGCGAAGGTCCGAGATAATCCGCCGGATCTCGGCGAGAGCGTCTCTCACGGACAGCTTCAGCTCAGTGAGCTCATGGCGCAGCCGCGAGGGATCGCGGTCCATGAGCCGCTCACATATCTCAGCCCTCAAGACCACGTTAGTCATTGTCTGTGCCGGGCCGTCATGAATGTCCCTGGCTACGCGGCGCCTCTCGTCCTCTTGTGCCCTTACAATTCGAGGACCGGTCTGCTGCCGCTCCTCGAGATAGTCAATCTCCGCAACAAGGCGGCGGAGGCTTTCATCCGCCGAGTCAATGAGTTCGCCGAGTCTCGAAAGATACCCCTCGAGGTCCTCATAGCCGCACCTGGACTCCTCGTCCGCACGGTTGCATTCGCGCAGACCATCGAGAACGACAGCCGCTCTGCTCCTGCAGTCGCTTGCTGCCGCCAACAGTCCTCCCAGCATGCTCCTAAGCGAACTCAACCTGCCGTTGGCGCTCTGGTCCATCTGATCAACCTCGCAACCGGCTTTTCCAAAGAGAACTGTCGCTACGAGCTGTAGAAAGCGTGCAAGGAATCTGATATCCGAACCAGGTCCTCATGTGACAGCCCAGGATGAATGGGCAGCGATATCACTTCAGTGCCCAGCATCTCCGCAACAGGAGTCTCTGCTTGTCCGAGACCGTTCGACATGTACAGAGGCTGTCTCGTATTTGGTATAGGATATACTATGCTGGTCTGAACTCCCGCCGCGTCCAGATACGCCTTCAGGTCGTCCCGACGCTGCGCCCGGATGGTGTACTGGTGGTACACATGCAGACAGTGTTCGGGTTCATCGGGCAGTATCACCGGCGACAGATCGGACAGCAACTTGTTCAACACCGCAGCATTCTCCCGCCTGCGGGCATTGAACCCATCGAGCTTGGCCAATTGGCACAGCCCAATTGCGGCTGCAATATCCGTCATGCGGTAGTTGAAACCCAGAGAGTCGTGGAGGTACCGATCGCATCTCCCGTGGTTTATCAGCTTCCTGGCCTTATCCGCGATGTCTTTCCGGGAAGTGACGACCATTCCTCCCTCTCCTGTGGTCATGTTCTTCGTCGGATAGAAGCTGAAGATGCCGACATCGCCGAAAGACCCGACAGCGCGGCCTCTGTATTGAGCTCCATGCGCCTGGGCACAGTCCTCGATCACCAACAGGCCTCTGCTCTCGGCCATCTCCATTATGGAGTCCATCTCGCAAGACAGCCCGTATAGATGCACGACCATGATGGCCTTGATATCGTCGTCTCTGTCGAGTATGCGTTGGACCGAGGCCGGGTCTATGTTGAATGTGCGGGGATCGACGTCTGCAAATACGGGAGTGGCTCCACAGTAGAGAATCGAATTGCTTGACGCAATGAAGGTGAATGGTGTGGTGATGACCTTGTCGCCCGGGCCTATCCCGGCGGCGAGGAGAGCTACGTGCAAAGCTGAAGTTCCGTTGTTTGTGGCTACTGCATAGTCAGTGCCAATGTATGCTGCGAATTTTCTTTCGAACTCTGCTGTCTGGGGCCCCATGGCGATCATGCCTGAGTCGAGAACCGCCATAACCCTGGACTTTTCTTCGTCGCCTATCATCGGTTGCGCATAGGGTACTGGCTTCATCCTTTAACCAACCTCAATTCACGCCACAGTGAACGGGCTCTCTCCATCAGCCCATTGCCGGACTCGACTTCGCGGCCGAGGCTGTCATCGATCGGGACGAATCTGCCGCCCTCCTGCTTGGACTGCTCAGCCCTCTCGAGTATGTGAACCACTTCATATCCGTGAGTCCCGCTGGTCCGGGGGGTACACCCTTCTTCGATACACCTGATGAAGTGGAGGCACTCGTTGCGAAGGGGCTCCGTCATCTCGATCTTGGGGATGTAGACGTCACCATAGCTGAAAGTATACTGGAACTCGGCAAATGAGTCGAACTGATTCGATGAGTCTCTCCTGTTGACACCTTTGTTGTATATCTTGATCTTCTCCGATGTCTCTGCGTCGTCGAAGACGATCATCTTCTTCTCCCCAATAATCGTCGTCTTCCTTACCTTGCACGGGTCAAGCCAGCTCACGTGGATATTTGCAATCACTCCATTGGCAAATCTAAGAGTCAGGAAGGACACGTCCTCGATGCCGTGGTTTATGAACGCTTGTCCCTTCATGGCAACGTGTGTCGGCTTGCTGTCCAGCAGGAACATGAATGTGGCGATGTCGTGAGGAGCCAGGTCCCACATCACGCTCACGTCTTCTCTGACGAGCCCAAGGTTTGTCCGATTGGCGTACAAGTAATATATCTGGCCGAGCTCGCCCGAGTTGATGTACTCTTTGAGCTTGATGAGTGCGGGATGGTAATCGAGAATGTGGCCGACCATCACTACAAGGCCGTTCTTTTCACCCAGATTCACGAGAACCTGAGCCTCATGCGACGATAGGGTGAAGGGTTTTTCGACCAGAACGTGTTTCCCTGCCTCAAGGCACTTGCGGGCAATCGCGAAGTGTGTGCTGGGAGGAGTGGAAACGACAACCGCGTCTATCCTGCGGTCATTCACCACTTCCGACACGCTCCTGGTGGTGTGGACCCTTGGGTAGCGCTCCTTCGTGAGCTTCAGTCGCTGCATATCTGCATCACAACAAATGAGCAGGCGCGCCCCGCTCATCTCACTGAAGTTTCTGACATAGTTCTGTCCCCATCTGCCGCAACCGATTATCGCCACATTCACCATTCATGTGACCTCCCAATCCATTACCTGCCATACCACTGTCGACTCTCTTGTCAGACGCCCGCAGCCTTCCTCAAAACCTCGCTCCTGTCGGTGTCCTCCCACCTGACTCCAAGATCAACTCGACCCATGTGCCCATAGGCGGCAAGCGGTCTGTAGATCGGCCGGCGCAAGTCGAGTTCTTTGATGATCGCGGCAGGGCGAAGGTCGAAGTGCTTCTGAATGAGCTCGGCGATCAAGTGATCGCTCACCTTTCCCGTGCCAAACGTGTCCACTGAGACGGAGATCGGGCGGGCAATTCCTATGGCGTACGCGATCTGAATCTCGCACTTCTTCGCCAGGCCGGCCGCAACCACGTTCTTCGCGACGTACCGGGCCATGTATGAAGCTGACCTGTCCACTTTTGTCGGGTCTTTGCCCGAGAACGCCCCGCCTCCGTGTCGAGCCATCCCTCCATATGTATCGACAATAATCTTCCGTCCAGTAAGCCCTGTATCGCCGAGCGGTCCACCGACGACAAACCTGCCGGTCGGATTTACATAGTACCTAGTTCGTCCGTCCAGCATGTCGTCGGGAATAACGGCGTGCACCACGCGATTGATAACATCGGCCTCTATCGTCCCATGGTCGACGTCGGGGTCGTGCTGAGTAGATACTACGACGGCGTCGACTCGCACGGGCACACCGTCCACATACTCGACTGTCACCTGGGTCTTTCCGTCGGGCCTCAGATAGGGGATCTCCCGGCTCTTGCGGACTTCTGCCAGCCTTCGCGCGAGCCTGTGGGCAAGCATGATCGGCGCCGGCATCAGCTCGGGCGTCTCGTCAGTAGCATACCCAAAAACCAGTCCCTGATCTCCTGCGCCCATAAGATCGAGTTCGTCGTAGGCGGAGCCCTCCTGCTTCGCCTCAAGAGCCTTGTTCACACCCATGGCGATGTCAGGCGATTGCTCATCGATGGTGGTCAGCACAGCGCACGTGTCGCCGTCAAACCCGAACTTGGCTCGAGTGTACCCAATCTCCTTGACGGTTTCCCGCACCAATCCAGGGATATCCACGTATGCCTCCGACGTTACTTCGCCCGAGACAATCACCAGTCCGGTCGTAGCCAAAGCCTCGCACGCGACGCGCGAATTCGGATCCTTCTCTATCAGGGCATCCAGTATGGCGTCTGAAATCTGATCGCAGACTTTGTCAGGATGTCCCTCGGTCACAGATTCAGCCGTGAAAACGGTCTTAGCCGCGTCCTTTCCTCCAGCAGACACAGAACCAACTCCTCCAAGCTTGAAAACACCTAATCCCGATACTAGCACAACCCGTCCACATCGTCAATTCGGAGTGCCTGTTCGGGCGGCAGCGCGGCAAGCCAATTCTCTGTGCTGCCTTCAGCCGTCAGTCCCCCAGCGGAACAATCCACATCCCCCTGACAACCGAGTCAGCCTTCACTGCAGCACGGATCTCGAGACCCTTCTCAAGCACGATCTGATTCCCTTTGATGAGAAAGCCTGCAGCAAGTCCCAGTGGAGGCAGCAGTGCCATGCCGAGGATGCTCGCACCCATAGCCAGCTGAGTTGTAACGGCTTGATCCGAGTCGTCCACAAACTGGGCCTCGGGAACGATGGGGAGCATGGTTCCGTCGAAGGCCTTCACCCGCCTGAGCTCGACTTCGAGCTTCGCCTTCTTGAATGCATGTCCAGCAGGCGAAGCGTCCTTGATGAGCATCTCACCGGTTGACCCGGCGGGTATCACGAGGGCCCCGTCTATTACTACGCTCTTGGTGACCACGAGCTTAACGACCTGGCCTGGAGTCGCGGTCTCGGTCGATACCTGCTCCGCGAGCTCGAGCTCGATTACGGTCCCTTCGGGTATCACAATGTCACCGGTAGATATCTTGCCTCCGACAAACCACAGCGATACGAGACGGTCGACGCGAGTCACGATCGCACCGGTCTGCGGTTCGCCAAGCAAGTACGTTTCGATCGCAGCAAGTCTCTCTGTTATGTACGTCTCATTCACCGGCAGGCCGCTTCTCCACTCGACAGCGCGAAGCCGCATCCACAGGGACTCTTGAGACGCGCTGTCGAATGCTTTCATCTGGATGTTCAGGGTGCGGGCCGGGACCGTCCCCGATTGCTCGCCGCCGAACAGATCGCGTTCGAGGCGGTTGATGCGGTCGAGGTACGTGCCGGTCATGGTCTTGCCATAGACGAGCTTCTCAACCACTCCGATATCCGTCGGATCGGCCGACTGCACCGAATCAGCCGCAACCGCCGGAAGCGTTGAGGTGCAGATGACCAGCCAGAAGGCCAGCGCAGTGGCAATGACTCGTCTCATTCCGGTGCCGTTTGAAAGCATAGACAGTCCCATAGTGTTTCCCTCCCATTTGTGAGATTCGCCCGGTTCGGCGATGTCAGTCTCAGTTCTGTGTATCATCGGGCTCCGGAGGTCTGCAGGACTTCGCATATCTGGTTTTGAGATACCGTTCAGCAAGTACCACCGCGGCGTAGTCGTCAATGGGTTCCGGCGGGGTCCTCATACCCTTTGGGATGAGGCGCGCTATCCCTCTCGGCCTATGCTCGTCCAGGTAGCGGCTTCGGGCCTCCACCGACGACAGATGTTCATCCACAGCCACTACACCGCTGCCAAACCTCGACAGCAACGCTTCGCCTAGCAGTGCCATGACGTCCCGCATTGCGGTTCGATCGCCAATGACGAGCGCATCAGCTCGCCTGGAATCCAGCAGCGACGCGACGGCCTCAGGGACCGAGTCAGGAGCGACTATCCCCTTGTAGACGACCCTGCCGTCAAGGGTCAGTGCGGCCAGACCGCACTTCTCCCTCCCGGGGTCTACTGCCACAACGACTTCTTCATCCGGTCGTGAATCCATGTATGCGCCGCGGGTTCACCAAGCAAAGGGTCTGAGAACGCAAGCTCTCAGACCCTGAGCCTTCAACAACCTCTCTGGCATCCTGTCAGGAGCTTCAGTCAGCGAGTCTCCAGCGCGCCGGGCACCTGAAAGCAACTGCCAGTTGGTCTGCTACCTCGTAGCGCCGACAGCGACAATCGCGATTAGGGCTGCAAGGGCGACCGATTGGTTCAGCTTGGTCAACCTGCCCTCCACATCAGTCAGTCTGGTCCTGAGCTGCTCCATCTCCGACTCGCTAGACTGGACATGATCGTCGAGGTCGGACCTGAGATCCAGGACAGCATCCTCATTGGCATCGGTTCGCATTCTGAGAAGGCCGAGCCGTCTCTCGAACGCCGCATCGGCTTCCTGAAGTGCAGAGACTGAGACTCCAAGGTCGGCAATCGACGACTCCATCCCTGCTATCTTCGTGCCGGCGGCCGCTGACTGCTGGGACAGCGCCTGGACTTCGTTCTGGAGTTCGAGAATGGCGTCTTCCGTCGCATCGGTGCGCATTCTCAGCAGGCCAAGCCGCCTCTCGAAAGCTGCGTCAGCTTCCTCAAGCGCCGCGGTCTTGGCTGTCAGGCTCGCCATCTTCGCGTCCGCCCCATCGGCCCACTCGGACAACCCCAGCAGCTCGGTCTTGAGTCCAGCTATGGCGTCCTCTGTCGCATCAGTCCGCATTCTCAGCAGGCCGAGCCGATTCTCGAACGCCGCGTCAGTTTCCTCGAGCGCTGCGGTCTTGGCTGTCAGGCTCGCCATCTTCGCGTCCGCCCCATCGGCCCACTCAGACAGCCCCAGCAGCTCGCCCTTCAGCTGGTCTATGGCGTCCTCCGCAGCATCAACCCTCATCCTGAGCAGACCAAGCCGCTTCTCGAGCGCTGCATCGGTCTCCTCAAGTGCGACTACCTTCGCCTGTTCGACGGCAGCCGCCTGGGCTTTGGCTGCCTCTTCCTCTGCGACTGCCTTGGCCTGCTCGACGGCAGCCGCCTGAACCTTGGCTGCCTCTTCCTCGGCCCCAGCTTTGAGCGCCTCTATCTCCGACTTGAGCTCTGCAACTGTGGATGCGATCGGGCTTCCGCCGGGAGCATCCCCGGTCCATTCGCTGACTCTCCTATCGAGCTCCTTGATAGCAGACTTGTTCGCAGCGACTTCGTCTTTCAAGTCTGCAATGTCAGCGGCGTTGGTTGCGACCAGGCTGCTGAGCGCATCAAGCTTCGGCGCGAGTATCGCCAACTCCGCCTTGAACTCGTCTCTGAGCGCCGACACTGCCTTGAGGAAGTCCTCGAACTTCTGCTCAGCCTGCTCCCCTGTGAGCGCTCCTTCCTTCTCTATGATCTTTGTGACAACCTCGCGGAGAACGTCATCACTCGCCCCGAGCCCTGCGGCCTCGATCTCGCTCTGGATCTTGGCATCGACGACTGTCAAGAGTCTGGCGACCACCAGAGCAGACTCATATCTGCTCAACGGATCGTCGCCCTTGAACTCGCCATCAGGGTACCCCTCGTAAATCTCGAGGTCAGCTACGACTTTGACCGCGTCGTATGCCCAGTGGTATGCCGGTACATCAGGAAAAGGGCTGGCGCCGGCCGCCACTGTCAATGAGACTAGAAGAACCAGAGCTAACAATGGGGCTATGTATGACTTCATACGAATCCTCCCCTTTGCTTTAGAAGATGTCGTCGTCAAACTCATCAACCTTCGCAAGCGATGCTCGTCGGACTGAAGGAGCGCTTCTCCCGATGCACTCTCTCACCCTAGCCCATGCGCCACAACAGCTTTATACCCAGCAAGGGGCAGCAACGTGCACTCACCTGCTTTATTCTGTGGAGAACCTCTAATTCCTTCAAAGCTGGACAAACAAATACCGGCCCGGGATGCTTAGAACTTGAACGTCCACTGGAACTCCGCGCCCCACTTCGATCCGACCCCGGGGTCGATACTTCCTTGCCCACCCTCTGAGTGGAATACGCTCAGCTTGACCGATGTATCGGCCCCTATTTCGTATCCCAGTCCCACCCCCTTGACGCTCGAGAGTCCTTTCTCAGGGTCATCTATAACCTCGACGTCCGCAGTGACTTTGGCTCCGGGCAGAGGCGTATAGTCCACGCCTGTGCTCAGCGTCGTCTGAGACTTACCCAGTCTGTTGGCATACACCCTGTAGAGGTACGTGCCTCTGATCTTGATAACTTCGGACAGCGGGTACTGCCCGGTGAGCCCGATCTCTGTACTCAAGCGCCTCCATCCGTCAGTGCCTCCCCCTTGGTCAGTCTCCGGACCGACCACGTTCAACCCCAGGCTGGCTGACAGATAGGTCGGCACCACCTGAAACCTGAGATCGACTCCGCTCTCAGAGCTGATCCCCTCGTCGCTGCTCTTGACTATCATGCCGGCGATCAGTCTGATGTCGGG
>JAAYAB010000052.1 GCA_012719595.1 Bacillota bacterium | reverse complement strand
TCGTCGTTGACTCCTACGATCAAGACATCGCACATGCTTCGCGCCTTCTCGAGGTAGCTCAGGTGCCCGCTGTGGAGTATATCGAAGCAGCCGTTAGTCAGGCCGACGGAGGCCCCTGCCTTGCGGTGGCGGCTGGACATCGCCTTCGCTTCTTCGATGCCTATGATCTTCCTCTTTGTCTCCGCGAAGCGCTCCATCTCGGTCCCCTTCCTAACGCCGCGCTGCGACAGTCGGCTTGTCGCCTTCGTCCTCTTGCCCTGCACGGCGGCGGTCGGCGTCTCCAATTCGGCTCCTACACCTCATGGCAATTGCCGGCGCTCGAATCTGCCTTGGCTCCGCCCGGCGGTGGCCGCGACAGCTGCCTTTTGGGCGGCCCTTACTTGTCCCCGTTGCCTCCGTTGTGCCCGCAGCCGGCCTCTCGCTTTCCGTTTGCTGCAGCCATTAGCACGTTTAGCCCAACTGCTTTGTAGAACAGAAGTCCGCCGACAGCCAGGCTCGCGTAATAGGTGAAGAACCGCCAGGTGCTTACGAATAGCGGGAGCCTTGCCTTGGGCACCACCGACTGAAAGAGAAAGGCGAAGCCGATCTCAGATCCACCGCTTCCGCCAGGAGTGGGTATGAAGGGCTGGACTATGTTGAACACTATCTGGGCCAGGAGCGTTCGGACGATCGGGACTCTGACCCCGAGCCCTACCATCGTCACAGGCGCGACTGCCAGGTAGAGAACCCAGTACACCAACGTGCATATGATCGCGAGGATGAACCCGAGCCTGCTGCGGCCGAACATGTCCTTAACCGCCTCAGCGAATTGCTTCGTTTCCCTGAGCAGGTAGTTGATCGCCTTCTCAATTCTCTGTGGGGTGAACAACCTTCGGAAGCCGCGAATTGATGCCAGTCTTCGTAGGAACCTTACCGGCAACTCGGGCCTGGCGATGAGCAGGACGAACGCGACGGCGACAGCAACCATTATGGCGATAGACACGTCCACCAGACGGTCGACCTGGGGACTCAGGCTGTACTCCCGCTTCCAAAGGTACAGCAGGACCGGGCCGAGCACCACAAGCAGGCAGCTCGTCAGCGCAGAGTCCACGACGCCTACGGCGGATGACCGCCCTACAGGCATACCCTCTTTGTGCATCAGATAGATCTGCAGAGGAAGACCGCCGAAAGTGAAGGGCGTCACATGGGATACGAATACTGCCGACATGTAGATGTCGAAGACGCGGCGGTAGCCCATAGGATAGCCAAGCGATTTGCACAGCAGGTAGAGCCTCAGAACCTTGGTTGCCCAGGCACCGACTATGACCACCAGGCCGAGAAGCAAGTACTCGATCTTGACTCTCTTGAGTGACTCGACCTCGAAGTCATCGCGACTCAGCGCGAGAATCAGCAGTATGCTTACAATGCTTATTCCGATGGATAGAATCAGGCCTCTTTGGAGCGAGACCTTGGAGGCAAGTGCCAAGTCATATCACCCTCTGTATTGCCCGTTCCTTAGTGAGGACGACCCGCACTGTCTACTCACGCCGAACCACGGTCAGTTTCCGTTCGGTTCTTGCGGCAGACCTCTGCCTAGCCCTATCAAGCAGCTGATGTGCGGCTGACATGACTTGGTCGGGACTGATCTCTGACATACACTCGTGCCTGCACTCGAGTCGCTTCACCGACGACAGGTAGAGGTACTGCAGCGGACTCGCCATCCAGTGGAAGCACGGACTGCAGGGCAGGCCGGCAGTCACAACGGTAGAGAGTGACGACGACGGTCCGAAGTTGTCCGGGTCGGTTGGGCCGAACAGTGCCACGACGGGAGTGTCGAGAGCCGACGCGATGTGCTGCGGCGCAGAGTCATTGCCAATGAACAGTGCACTGCGCTCTATCAGGGCGCCCGTCTGTTTCAACGAGAGGCGGCCTGCGGCAATGAACACCCTCGAGCGGGCCTGATCGGCAATGGACTGCGCCAAAGGAACATCGTCAGGGCCGCCGACGATGATCACCTCAGCGCCAAGCTCTTTGACCAGGCGGTCAGCAACAGCCGCGAAGCCCGACGTGCGCCATCTCTTGGCTGTGAAGTTCTTGCCGCCGGGGTGTATGGTCACAACCGTCCTCCGCCAAGTCACTCCTTCTGCCGATGCCCAGTTTGCAGCCACATCTCTGTCCTTGTCAGAAATGTAGAACTCAAGTCTGCGGCTGTCCGCAACGGCGCCGACGGATCTAACTACCTGAAGGCAGTAATCAATCGCGTGGATTGTTCTCGAATCCGGCACCTGCTCCGCATAGAGCCACCCAAGCCGCGTCGAGTTGAAGCCGACCTTGAACACCCCAGGAAAGGCAGCAGAGAGCCAGCTCCCGACGTGGGACAATCCGACCACCAGGTCGATGTCCGCCGACTTGAGCTTGCTCACAGTTCTGGCCATGTCCAGTGTTCCGACGCAGGGAATGAGGCAGTCGATATTCGGGTTTCCCTTCAGTACCTCACATGATGACTGCCAGGTCAAGACAGATATGTGTGCGTCTCTGAATCTCTGCCTGAGGGCTCTCAGTGCCGGTGTGCCAAACATCGTGTCTCCGATCGGGCACAACTGAAGGACCAGTATGGACGTAGGACACTCGATGTGCCGGCTTTCCACAGCACTCATCGGTTGCCGCACCAGCTTTCGACCTTGCGTAAGCAAGTTACATGCGAGCATATGTCTGGCTGAGGTCTTCGCATTTCAAGCAAGATACAGCACAAAGCCGAGCCTGTGCACATTCAGATGAGACAAGCTCGTGCTGTCCGACTGAGACAATTCTCGATTTCACAGTGAAAACCTTCTTCAACATATTCCTATGTTGTCCGTGGTAAGCAAAACACAACCGCGCGATCGGTACAATGGCGTTTTTGGCCCGATCAATCCTTGTCCGCAGGGAGGATGTGAGCAGATGATCGGAGAAAACATTCGGGTGCTGCCGGGCGATTCTTCTGAGCCGCGCAGTCGGCAGTGGCTGATTGAGGGGGATGTGTGGTGAGGTGGCCTGAGATCATTCGGAGGACAGAGCAGTTCCTCGCAAAGGGGGATGGAGTGTACATCCGTCCTGTGAGGGTGAGTGACGCTCGTGAGTTCGCCGCTTTGCTCCGGGAGAACAGGCACCACCTGGAACCCTATGAGCCCAGGAGGGCTCCGAGCTACTACACTGAGGCCTATCAGCGGGCCGTACTCAGGGAGGCTGTGGAATCCTTCTCGCGTGGTACCGGCTACATGTTCGCCGTGGTGACAGACGACGACAAGATCATAGGCCGCGTGGCTCTGTCAGGCATCTTCCGAGGGGCATTTCAGAGCTGCTTCATCGGCTATTTCATAGACCGTGAGTTCACAGGTAGAGGCCTGGCTACTTGGGCAGTCGGACATGTGGCCAGGTTTGCGATGACGCAGGCGGGACTCCACAGGGTGGAAGCGTCAGTGATGCCGTGCAATATTGCGTCTCAAAGAGTCCTCGAGAAGTGCGGTTTCAGACGCGAGGGGCTCTCGCTTCGGTATCTCGAGATCCAGGGCAAGTGGGAGGACCACTACATATACGCAATCACCAGAGAAGAACTCCTATAGATTGCTTATTGCAGCGCTGTGAGCGCCGACATTGTGAGCATCAGAGGTTTGAGAATCGGAGGCTGCCAGTTTGATTGTAGACTATCACATCCATCTACAGCCCGACAGACATGTCGGGCGTTGTAAGTACAATCTGGAGAATCTCGACGACTACATCCGTCAGGCAACGCTTGCAGGAGTACAGGAGATCGGAATAACGGAGCATTGCAACAGGTTTCGTCAGTTCATGCCGGTGTTTGAACCGGTGATGGGCAAGGAGGAATCAGTGCCCGCGGTCGACCAGTGGATCCGCGAGACGTGCACAGAGGATCTCGACGACTATGTGCAGTTTCTGCACAAGGCGAAGGAATTGGGCTATCCGATCAAGGTGTCCATAGAGGTGGACTTCATACCAACCGAGGCACACAGGATAGGCGAGATACTTGCAGACTATGATTTCGACTACGTTTTGGGCTCTGTTCACTTCGTCGGTGCCTGGGCGGTGGACTACTCCCGCGAGATCGGCTGGCCCCACAAGTCAGTAGATGACGTGTTCGAGCAGTACTGCAATACGGTGCTGGAGGCAGTAGAGTCAGGGCTGTTTGACTGCATCGGACATCCGGATCTGGTCAAGAAGTTCGGACACGTTCCGAGCCGCGATATGCGCCCCTGCTACGAGCGGTTGGCTGTGGCGATGCGAAAGTCGAGTGTGGCCTACGAGGTGAGCACCGCCGGCCTGTTCAAGCCTGTCGGGGAGATATATCCGTCGCGCGAGTTCGTTCAGACGATGCATGACTTCGGGGTGCCGTTCGTGCTGTCCTCAGACGCACACAGCGCGGAGGAAGTGGGCAGGGAGTTTCAACGGAGTCTCGCCTTGGTTCGGGAGGCAGGCTATAGGGAGATCGCCGTCTTCGAGGGCAGGAAGCTCACTGCGACGCCGCTGTAGTGTGCCAGACAGGCAGCCGACTGTACTGTTGTACGACCAGGTCATACAGGCGCTCACCCGGCCGTATCCCCGCCACGGCCTCGAGGGTGCCCTCAAGTCCCTTTGTCCGTATCATGTCGCGCAACTCGACAGCTCGAGGATCTGACTCGGGATCGAAACTGAGAGCTGCGGCGATCCCAAGGGCAAGACCTTGTGGCTCAATGCCATGAGCCTCGGCCAGCCGAGCTGCGCCGACGAGCCTGTCATTCGGCCCAAGTTTCCTGATCGGGTCTTTCCCTACGCGTTCAACTGTATCTGACAAACGGCGGTTGGCGAATCTGACCATCAGATCGTCAATGTGTGCTCGGATCTTCTCAATGCTCACTCCGTGATGAGACGACAGCGCCTTCGCGGACTCCTCTAGAGCGGCTGACACAGCAGACTTGAGTTCCTGATCGCTCATGCACTCGTAGATGAACCTATAGCCCCTCAGATAGCCCAGATAGGCAGCAATTGCATGGCCGCAATTGTGGCAGTAGAGTTTGAGGTGTGTTTGACAGGCGAACGGCCGTACGGGCTCGACCCCTCTTATGGCCGGGATTGACCCGACGACTGCGTCGGCGTCCACTGGAAGTACACAGTACGGCTCCACAAGCAGTCTGAGGCGGTCTCCTTGCCTCTCTTGCTCACCTGCAACAGGCACCATTCTCCCCACAGACGCCATCACGAAGCCGACGTGCTTCGTCACGAACGAGCGAGTCTCATCGGTGGGGGACTCAGCAAGGACCAATGACCTCAAGTGGTCGTCCGCACCGACCATGTTCTCGCAGATGATGACGTTGAGCGGCCCACCGCCGGTCCGCCTTCGGAGCTCGAACGCGTGAGCGAGCGGACGGGCTATGTGCCTGAGAGACGAGCCGCCGACGGCAGTGAATACTATGCTGGACTCTGAAACTGCCGCTGCGACCGCCTTTGTGTCCTCGGCGCTGATCGCCCGCACGGAGTTGACCACGATCTCGGTTTCCTGCTCATTCGTCACTATGCGTATCGGGTAGCTTCCTCTGCGATTCAGCTCGCTGACGAGATCCTGTACCACGTCCACGAATATTGTCTCGAATCCGGACTCCGAGAGGAGCTGCCCTATGAACCCTCTGCCTATGTTGCCCGCACCGAAGACGACCGCTATCTGCACACTCTGTCACCCCAGCTTGTGCCTACAAACCTAAGTCTTGACTCATTGTACGTCAGGCGGATTGACCCGTCAAGCTCGCTCGCATTGTCTTCCGAGGTCAAGGCGATACTACTCATGCGCCGAGCGCTTCACCGCTCAGGAGGTTGTGGCCCTAGGAGGCTGCCGCTTCAGGAGGCTGTCGTTTCACGAGACTGTCGCAACAAGCGATTGTCGCTAAGGAGGACGAGCCCGTGGTCAGGGCATCACGTCTCATTGGACTCCCGGTTATCAGCCTGGAGAGAGAGACCAAGATCGGCATCACGAAAGAGGTCTGGCTGAGTCTGGACCTGCGCAGCGTGGTCGGGCTTGTCGTCGGCCTTCGGCGGTTGCTTGCGTCGTCGCGCTTTGTCAGGTTCAGTGAGTTGTTCAGTCTGACAAGCTCGTCGGTGACCATACGCGACGAGGCGGTGCTCGGGGCTGCCAAGGAGTCGGAGGTCGACGGGATCGGTCTTCAGTCAGTCGTATCGACTGTCATTCGAACCCGCGACGGGAGTGTGGTCGGAAGCCTATCCGATCTTTTCCTGGATGAGAACACAGGGCAAGTGCTGGAGTTCGAGGTATCAGAGGGGATTATCGAGGACATTACTAAAGGAAGGACACGAGTTGTTCGACCGGAGTGCACCAGCTTCAACGGTCTTGTCATCACGCTTGCAGACGATGCCGTGCAGCGGCAGGACACGAGAAGCTGAACCCGGGGCACGGGGAAGATCAAGTGAGGAGCGGTGTGCTGACAATGAGAGGCCAGTGGAAGATGTTCTTGACAGGCAGCGCAATAGGAGCCATGCTAGGCGGCTATATGGTGAACAAGATGATGGACAACGGCAGGCGTTCGGTTCTTGCACCGCACGATGAGCGTGCCCGAAGGAGCACAGTGTCGGAGACTGTGTCAGGTCTTGCATCGAAAGCAGTGGAGAAGATGGATGATCTGAGCCTCAGGGCTCGGACGCTCAACGCCAGAATGGGCACCAGGGAGTAGCGCTGGCATCGGAGGGCTGTGCTAGTATGAGAACACGAGCCGACAGACTGGGACTTCTAGCCGTCCTGGTCATAGGCTCTGTTCTCGCGCTGTACCGGATCAGAGGCGTGCTGGCTCCGTTTTTCATAGGAGTCGTCATCGCCTACATACTCAACCCGCTCGTTGATTCGCTCGAGCGGCGTGGTGCTCCTAGAGTCGCAGGTATCGCCATCGTGTACCTGATCGTCATTGTGCTGCTCGGACTCGTCTCGGTATATCTGTTTCCCATCACTATCCGCCAGCTCGAGACAATGACAGTGGACTTGCCAGTCCGGATTCGTAAGATTGAGTCACTCATCACCGATCTGTACAGCAGGTTCCACAGTGTGCCGCTGCCATACCAGGTCAGAGACGCCCTCGACAGCGCTGTCGAGCGCTGGGAGGGCATGCTGGCGTCGGCCGTATCCGAAATCATCAACGGTCTTGTCGGTGTGCTCTACCAGCTCCCAAACATCGTTCTTGGACCTATACTCGCCTTCTACTTCGCAAGAGACAAGGATCTGATCCTCAGAAAGGTAATGTCGTGGATCCCGGCTCGCAGCCGCGAGGAAGCCTCAAACCTGATAGGCGAGATGGACGCAGTTATCGGCGGGTTTGTCAGAGGCCAACTGCTCGTCGCCCTCATCATGGCTGTGATGATCAGCGTAGGCCTTTGGCTGACGGGAATCGAGTTTGCGTTCTTGATCGGGACTGCTGCTGGAATACTGGATCTGATCCCGTACTTCGGTCCGCTGCTGGGGGCTATTCCTGCTCTGATGGTCGCGGTCCTCAAGTCGCCTTTGCACGTGCTCTATGTCGCCGCCGTGTTCGCGGTCGCAAACCAGATAGAGAGTGCCGTCCTGTCTCCGAGGATCGTGTCGGGGTACGTAGGACTCCATCCTCTCGTCGTGATCCTTTCGCTGCTGGCGGGAGCCTATGTCTGGGGACTGCTCGGGATGATTGTGGCCGTCCCCCTTGCAGGCGTCCTCAGGGTTCTGTTGCGCTACACGTGGACCCGATTGGTTGAGCAATGACGCATCTTTAGCCGGTCTTTGCCCGCAGTGGCGCTTGTTGACAACCCCTGAGGCCACCAGTATGATAAGGTTAGCCTGAGTGCGGCAGGCTGGGAACGTCCTGTCGCTTTCCTTGTCTGACCGCACGGAACTGCGTCAGGAGGACTACTATGACATCAAAGGAACTGCGCGAGAGTTTCCTTCGTTTCTTCGAATCCAAGGGACACTTGAGACTCCCCAGCGCCTCATTGATACCTCAGAATGATCCCACTCTCTTGCTCGTAGGGGCTGGCATGGTCCCGTTCAAGTCCTACTTCATGGGCACTGAGAACCCTCCGAGAAAGCGAATAACGACATGTCAGAAGTGCATCCGCACGCCCGACATAGAGAACGTAGGCAAGACGTCCAGACACGGGACGTTCTTTGAAATGCTCGGCAACTTCTCGTTTGGAGACTACTTCAAACAGGAAGTCATCCCGTGGGCATGGGAATACCTGACCACGGTTCTGCACCTCCCGGAGGACCGAATGTACGCGTCTGTCTATCTCGACGACGATGAAGCGTATAACATCTGGCGGGACGTGGTGGGGATTCCGGAGTCAAGGCTGGTCCGCTTCGGCAAGGAGGACAATTTCTGGGAGGTCCCGGGCGGCCCGGGTCCTTGCGGCCCATGCTCAGAGATAATCCTTGACCGGGGAGAGGACAAGGGATGCGGCTCGCCCGACTGCAAGATCGGATGCGATTGCGACAGGTTCATTGAGATCTGGAACCTGGTTTTCATTCAGTTCTACAAAGACGAGCAGGGCAACTACACGCCTCTGACGCAGAAATCGATAGACACAGGCCTTGGGCTGGAGCGGGCCGCCGCTATTTTGCAGGGAGTCGATACGATCCAGGAGATCGATATAATCAAGCCGGTGATAGAGCACATTGAGTCGCTCAGCGGACTCCGCTACGGCGAGAGTGACGAGAACGACTGGGCGATCCGGGTGATCACCGATCACGCGAGAAGCGTCACTTTCATGGCAGCTGATGGGGTAGTGCCTGGGAACGAAGGCCGAGGCTACGTCATGAGGAGGCTCCTGCGCAGAGCCATCCGGTTCGGGCGCAAGATAGGGCTGGATCAGGGATTCCTGCCGGGCGTCTCCAGCGTGGCAATCGATCTCATGGGAGACGTCTACACGGATCTCAGAGAGCGTAGAGAGTATGTCCTCAGCGTGATCAGAGCCGAAGAAGACCGGTTCAATGACACTCTTGACTCGGGCATGGCGATTCTGCGGAATGAGATAGCGGCGCTTAGAAAGGGCGGGGCTCGAGAGCTGTCCGGAGACGTTGCTTTCCGGCTCTATGACACTTACGGATTTCCGTTGGAACTGACCGAGGAGATCGCGTCGGAAAACGGGATGACCGTGGACAAGGACGGCTTTGCCACCCTGATGGACCAGCAAAGAGACAGGGCAAGGCAGGCGAGAGGCGCAGTCGGGTACGCTGGAAAAGTGTCTGCGAAGTACGCGAAGGCGCTCGCAGGCACCTCGGTGAGGTTCGTAGGCTACGAAAGCCCGCGCTGCGAGAATGCGAGAGTCCTGAGACTGATTGACGGAGAGAAGACTGTGCCGGAGCTGCGGAGCGGGCAGTCGGGCGAGGCGATCCTCGACGTGACCCCGTTCTACGGCGAGAGCGGCGGGCAGGTCGGCGACATTGGCGTTCTCAAGACCCCTACCGGGACGGCGCGGGTGCTGGATACGGTGAAGCCGTCTTCAGATGCAGTGAGTCACCGCGTAGAGGTGGTTGAGGGGCACATAGAGGAAGGCCAGCAGTGTAGGGCCTTCATAGATGCTGACCGCCGCGGCGATATCGCACGGAATCACACTGCGACGCACCTGCTGCACCGGGCGCTCAAGCAGGTTCTCGGGGATCATGTGGCTCAGGCGGGGTCTCTCGTCGGACCGGACCGGCTCAGGTTTGACTTCACTCACCTTCAGCAGGTGACTCCGGAGCAGCTCTCTGAAGTCGAGCGCATCGTCAACGAGCGGATTCTGGAGGATATCCCGGTTGAGGTGTCTGAGACGACTCTCGATTCGGCCATGAAGAGCGGAGCCGTAGCGCTCTTTGGTGAGAAATACGGCGAGACCGTGAGAATGGTTTCGGTTGGGGAGTTCAGCAAGGAGCTCTGCGGAGGCACTCATGTCAGGAGCACAGGGCAGATAGGCACTTTCAAGATCGTAGGCGAGAGCAGCATAGCCGCGGGCGTGCGGCGAATCGAGGCAGTCACGGGCAGAGGCGCTCAGAAACGCGCCTTGGAACTCGAGAGGAAACTGCGGGCGATCGCCGATCTCCTGAAGTCGTCCATAGACGAAGCCCCTGCGAGGGTGGAGAAACTGCTGTCGGATCTCCGTTCTCTGCAGGACGAACTCGAAGCGCTCAGAGCGAAGGCGACCTCCGATCGAGTCACGGCGTTGGTGAACAACGCAGTCAGCGTAGGCGAATCCAAGGTGATAGTCGCAGCCGTTGAGGGTGCCGACCACCAGCAGCTTCGCACCATATGCGATGAGATCAGGGAGAAGATAGCGTCAGGAGTCGTGCTGCTGTCGTCATCTTCAGGCGGCAAGCTCGCATTCACCTGCATGGTCACAAAGGACCTTGCGGGCAAGGGAGTCAGTGCGGTGGAGATAGTCAACGCAGCGGCTCGTGTCGCGGGCGGCGGGGGTGGCGGACGGCCTGATTTGGCTCAGGCGGGAGGCAGAGATCCTGGTCGTGAGCAAGATGCACTCCAGGCTGGCCGCGAATATATCCTGGCCACCATGAATAGAATGTCTTAACTGCAGAAAGAAGGAAGAGGCGGCCTCGGGCAGAATGTCTATAGTGGCTGCTGGCAAGTATATCTGGTTGGGGGCGTGGTAGTGATGCCGGGTGCCGGAGACGAGACGCTGAGGTTCAAGGTCGGAGCAGATGAAGAGGAGAGCATCAAGGATGTGCTCACCAAGGTCTATGAAGCTCTGAAGGAAAGAGGCTACGATCCAGTCAACCAGCTCGTCGGATACCTGCTTTCGGGAGACCCCACCTATATCACCAGCCATCAGAATGCCCGAAACCTGATCCGTCAGGTTGAGCGCGACGAAGTCCTGGAGGAACTGGTAAGAAGCTATCTGGGCACAAGTGAGTGACGACTCATGCCGGCGGACAGCCGGCGATGAGATATTGAAGCCGAACATGATGAGTGAACATGGCGGACCAGCAGCAGAGCGAGAGGGTCCGCCTTTGTCTTAATGCGGGTGCGGCTGGGGGAGTGATGGACAGTGGACGGTGAGCCCAGGATCCTGGTTCTCACGCATGGCTATCCTATATCTTCACTGGTGGAGGACATTAGGACGTCTGTCTCGGACTCAGTGGTCATCGACGCGCGGTTTTCGGATCAACTTAAGAGCGAGACAGACTTCAGGCTCGTCCTTCATTTCGCACGCGACGTTGGGAAGCGAATCACTGTCATCACCCGCGATCCGGTGGTGACTGCTCTTGCCACCCAGCTCGGAGTCGATGTATTGAGTGAATTGCCGGAACAGAAGCCACTGCAGCCGGGCGACGGCGTTGAGGAGCCTGCGGTTCCGCAAGATCAAGAAGAGGGCGCGGGTGAAGCGCCGTCGGGCGAGCGCTTCGAGGGCGCAGGCGGCGTCCGAAACGGACGCCGCTTGGCGGGCAGCAAGGGAGGGTTGCCGCCGAGGGCGCTGATAGTAGTCGCAGCACTCGCCTTGGTGACGGTAGGCGTCTTGCTTGTGTATGTCCTCAGCCTGCGAGTCGTGGTAACTGTGGTTCCGGCCACAGTCAGGATCACTGAGACCGTCATAATCGCAGCCGATCCGACGGGGAGGCGACCCAGCGCTGCAGACGTTACGATCGGGATCACTGTTCCATCCGAGGTGCTCTCTGTGGACGTTGAGCACTCGATGGAGATCCCGACCACAGGCGAGCGCCGCGAGGGGATCGCTCCGGCCGTGGGCGAGGTCCTCCTGATCAACAGCAGTCTCGACCCGATCACGGTTCCTGCGAGAACGAAGTTGACCACGTCGGATGGCATCGAGTTTGAAACCGTGAACGACGTGGTGGTCGGTGCGAAGACCATCACAACTAGAGCCGGCATCAAGGTGGGCGAGACGAACGGAACCGCTGTGGTAGCAGCTTCTGCCAGCAATCCGGGGAGTGAAGGCAACGTTCCGGCTCAGTCCATTACGGCAATAAAGGGGCCTCTGGCCGGCAAGCTCCAGGTGGTCAACGAAAACGAGTTCAGAGGCGGAAGAGACAGAGTGACCCGTGTGGTCGCACAGGCCGACGTCGAACGGCTGATAGAGATCAGTGAGAGTTACATGCTCCAAGATGGGGCTGCCAGACTCCGCAAGCTGGCTGGCATTGACCGCTATCTCTTGCTGCCTACTCTGGAGCTGCACGTCAAGTCTTCGAGGATATATCCCGATGTATCGATGGAATCCGACCGCGTATCGATCGATATCGAGGGAAGAGTCGATCTGGCGACAGTACATTTCCGCGACCTGAGTGCTGCCATAGAGGACAAGCTGTCTGCGGCAATGGGGGATGGATTCCGCCTCCTTGCCGATCAGCTTCAGATTGACTCCCTGAGCTGCGCCAAGCTCAGCAGCGGAATCGTCGCCATATCGGTCGACGTGAATGCGACCTTCGTAGCGGACATAGACGAGCGACTGGTGGCCGCTGCTCTGGCAGGGGTGAGAGTCGAAGAGGCCAGACAGAGATTGCTCGAATCGGGCGAACTTGCGGAGTTCGCGGTGGACCGGTACATTGACAGATTCCCGCGATGGTCGCAGTTGATAGACGTAACTGTGGCTGGGCCCGCAGAGATCGAGGTCAACCGGGAGACTGACACAGGTGGAGTATAGACAGCTTGGCCGGACCGGCATACTGGTCTCGCGGTTGTGCTTCGGCCTTCTGACGGTGAGCCCGCTTCAGCTCGCACTGGACCCAGAGGCCGCAGCGAGGCTGCTGAGAAAGGCTCTGGGAATGGGTGTGAACTTCATAGACACGGCGGTCCTGTACGACACGGATGATTTGCTGCGGGAGTTCCTGAGGGGTTTGCGGCGCGAGGATGTCGTCATCGCTTCGAAGTCCTATGACTTCGAATACGATGCAATGGAGAAGACCGTCGTGGGGGTCCTGTCCAGCCTCGACACAGCCTACCTCGACCTGTTCCTTCTCCATGAACAGGAGAGCCGCCTTACGCTGCGCGGTCACGCCCCCGCTCTCGATCGCCTGGTGGACCTGAAGCGGAGAGGCCTTGTAAGGGCCGTGGGAGTATCCACTCACTATGTCGATGTGGTTCGCGCATGCGCATTGCACCCGTCGGTCGATGTCATCCATCCGATCTACAATCGGAAGGGCATTGGAATACTCGATGGGACTGCGGAAGACATGAGGGACGCGATCGAGTACGCCCGCGAGATGGGCAAAGGGATCTACTGCATGAAGGCATTGGGCGGAGGGCATCTGGCAGCAGATTCGGCGCGCTCCCTCAGTTATGTGTTGAGCTGCGAAGCGGTAGACTCTGTTGCCGTCGGAATCGCCAGCGAGCAGGAGCTCGAACTCAACGTAGCGGTCTGCGAGGGGCGACCGATCGAAGACGCTATTATATCGGAACTGGCGGGCCATAAGGCTCTGCACGTCGCAGAGTGGTGCGAGGGATGCGGGAAGTGTGTCGCCCGGTGCAATCACAGGGCGGTCAGCATCGTAGACGGAAAGGCGACAGTTGACCCTGCTAGGTGCGTCGTCTGCGGCTACTGTGCGGCGGTCTGCCCGCTTTTCTGCTTGAAGGTCTACTGAGTGGGAGGGATCAAGTTGCGAGTCCTCTGCCTGGACGTCGGCGATCGGCGCATTGGCGTCGCGGTGAGCGATCCGATGGGCTGGACTGCCCAGGGAGTCTGCGTGATCGAACGCGTTTCTCCTGACAGGGATGTGAAGCGGATAGCAAGCCTCGCGGCGGAGCTTGGCGCATCCGCCATCGTGTGCGGACTCCCGGTGAACATGAACGGGACTCCTGGCCCTCAGGCGGAGAAGGTGGCTGAGTTCGCTTCGAGGCTCCGCGAGGCGACCGGGCTTGAGGTGAATCTGTGGGACGAACGCCTGTCGACGATGGCGGCCGAAAGGGCTCTCGACGAGGCTGGGATGGGCTGGCGGAAGAAGCGGAAGGTGGTTGACATGACTGCTGCGTGTCTGGTCCTCCAGTCATACTTGGAGAGCAGGAGATCGGGAGGAGACTGAGTCTAATGATGCTCCAGAGATTCATCCCCGATCCTGTGCTGCGCCGGCTGACCGGCATCTTTCCGGCAGCTGAAGCACGGTTGAGAATAGTCAGAACGTTGTGTATAGCTGTTCTGGTGTCCATCGTCATAGCCGCGGTGGTGTTGTCGCCGCCCGATCTTCTCTCTGACCCGGAGACGGTGGACGTGTATGTGAGCGAGGGCATGTCATCTGCCCAGATCGGGCTTGCGCTGCATGAAGCGGGGCTCATCAGAGACCCCGTGCTTTTTGCGGCAGTCGCCCGTGTCCGAGGGGTGCACAGGACGCTCAAGTCCGGACACTACAGACTGCGGAGCGATCAGACACTGGTTGCTCTGATAGACACCCTCGCCAGGGGAGAGGTCTACCAAGTACGGGTCACGATTCCCGAAGGGTACGGAATTGAGCAAATCGCCAGTCTGCTGGAGAGCAAGGGGCTTGCCGACGCCCAGGCGTTTGTCGACGAGGCGCTGAGCTCGGCAGCCGACTATGCGCATGTGCTTGGTTTCCGCCCCCCAACCTCATCGCTTGAGGGTTATCTCTTTCCCGACACCTACTTCGTTTCGGAAGGACTCCCAGTCAGACGGCTGATCTCCATGATGGTGAACAGGTTCCGTGAGAAGGCGCTTCCTGCACTGTCCGGCCTCATGGCGTCCAAGTTCACCGTTCACGAGCTGGTGACGCTTGCGTCAATCATTGAGCGGGAGGCGGCGCGGGATTCCGAGCGGCCCCTGGTCTCGTCGGTCTTCCACAACCGCCTGGCGTCAGGCATTCCACTTCAGTCTTGTGCGACTGTTCAATATGTGCTCGGAGAACCCGGTCGCACTCTGACCCGTGCGGATCTTGCTGTGGACTCTCCATACAACACCTACCTCTACAGAGGGTTGCCGCCCGGCCCCGTAGCCAACCCGGGCCTGCCTTCCCTTGCTGCCGCGGCAAACCCTGCAGATACCCCTTACATGTTCTTTGTAGCTGACGGGTCAGGCGGTCACGTGTTTTCCGTAGAGTATCCGGAGCACCTGGCTGCTGCAGAAAACCTTAGGCAGCTCAGAGGCGACTAAGGGGCGGCCGTTGTCGTTGCGCGGTAGGCAGCCGTGTCGCAATTCCGAGCCACGACGCGGTCTCCTGCCATGCGGCAGCGCACTGCCGTGCGTCAATTCGCCCTATTGCCGCTGTACGTGCACGCGGGAGCATTTCGACTCATACAATAACCAGTGAGTCTGTCGTCGCTGGGGAGGAGATCGGATGCTGCTTGCAGCGGTGGCTGGGCTGGCCGCACTGGTCCTCAGGGGAGTATCGCTCCTTGTATCGTACATCACTGGGAGTCATGCGTTTCCTAAGCCTCTGACAGAAGATGAAGAGAGGGAGTACCTCAAAAGGAGAGATGAAGGGGATGATGAAGCCAGAAACACCCTGATTGAGCGCAACCTGCGGCTGGTAGCGCACATAGTCAAGAAGTTCGAGAATACCGGAGAGAGCGTAGAGGACCTCATCTCCATAGGGACCATAGGCCTCATCAAAGCCATACGGACCTTCGACATGGATAAGAACACTCGGCTGGCAACTTACGCCGCCCGCTGCATCGAGAACGAGATCCTGATGTATCTCAGGGCGACGAAGCGGATCAAGAGCGAAGCGATGCTGCACGAGCCCATCGGATCGGATCGAGAGGGCAACGAGATCAACCTCATGGACATCCTCGAGGCCAAGGACCAGCTGGTGGCTGAGGCGGTGGAAAGCCGGTTTGAGGAGGAGAAACTGAGGGAGAAACTGAAGTGCCTCACTCCGAGGGAGAGAAAGGTTATTGAGATGCGGTATGGGCTCTCGGACTCAGAATCGCAGACACAGAGAGAGATAGCGAGCGCACTCAAGATCTCGAGGTCATACGTGTCGCGCATAGAGAAACGGGCGATCTCCAAGCTTCTCAGGGCGATGAATGCGGAGGGATACTGGTAGACTGCGCGATGAACGCGGGGGCTGCTGGTAGAACGCGGTGCGAGATCCTGAGGTTGTATGGTATAATTCCGGTACGCCGGGCGATCCAGTCAGCAAATGCTATCGCATGTCCGGAGATGGAGCAGGAGCCGATGCTAGACTTATTGAGGCCGGACCAGTACTTCAGGAGTCTTTACGATGTCGATTTCGATCAACTGGTCGAGATGGGCATTCGAGGCATTATCCTTGATCTGGACAATACGCTGGTCGCCTGGGGGGACGATTCGATCAGCGAGGAGCTAATGTCAAAGGTCGACCACTTGCGGCGGCTCGGCCTCAAGATGTGCATCGTGTCGAACAACCTTGGGGGCAGGGTCGCTGCAATATCAAGAAAGCTCGGCATTCCCGCAGCCTCTGGAGCGCTGAAACCGTTCAGACGTGCGTATGCGAAGGCACTGGAGATACTCGGGACCGAGTCGAGGGAGACGGCGCTGATAGGGGACCAGCTGTTCACCGATATTCTCGGGGGCAATCTCGCAGGTCTCTACACCATTCTTGTGGATCCTATCTCAAGTAGAGAGTTCGCCACGACGAAACTGTTTCGGCTGCTCGAGAGTGTCGCTCGCGTGCGGCTCGGCCTGGCCCGAGAGGGCTGGCGGTCTGTGCCGAGACGTGCGAGCGGACAACCTGGGGTGGTGCCAGAGAACAGACATAAGATGGAATAATCCGCGTTGTATTGGTCATAGTATGGTACATGCCTGGCATGGAAAACTCCAGCCGAACCGCATACTGCCAGACGCAAAGACGGACTTGGGGAGTTGGACATATGGGTATAGGCACTGTCTATGGCCGATCGCCGCGGCACCCGCGCAGCCGCCAGAGCGAGCCGAATCCAGACGCATCGAGCCGAGCCGGGGAGGCCGTCGATCAGCTCGTTTCGTGGCGGCGGTTCTGTGTGGTCCCCCGCTCGAGAGAAGTGCTTCTCGAGGAGATCCGGAGGCTCTACAACGTTCTCAGGTCGGAAGTTGACCTCAGCGGGCTGAGCCTCGCCAAGATCGGCCTGGTCGATCGGAAGGGAATCCTCGAGGTCCGGTTCTATTTCAAACCTACGGCGCCTGCGTCCTAAGCTTCAGTTCAGCCTTCACTGGGAGATCTCTTTCCACGAATTCCCCGGCCATCCGAAGTTGTTGTGCTTCAGCTGTCTCAGCCTCACCTGATATCCCGTCTCATCTGATATAATGATCTCGGGAGAGTGAGCGGAGTGCCGCAATACGCCGAGGTCATAGTCAGTGTGAGTGCGGCCCGAGTGGACAGGCCTTTCCACTACTCGGTCGATGAGCAGTTGAGGAGTCTAGTCCGCATCGGCTCGCGAGTCTTGGTCCCGTTCGGCAGCCGTGAGGTAGAGGGGTACGTCGTAGGCCTGGTAGACGAGACGGATGTTGAGGACGTCAAGCCGATCGTGGACGTAGTGGACGCATCGCCAGTCCTGACAGATGATCAGTTGCAGCTGGCCGAATGGCTTAGCGATAGATATCTGTGCCTCAGGGTGGAGGCACTGCAGTGCGTCTTGCCGGCCGGCACTCGGCATCGCACCGAGCTGAGACTGACTCCCGCAGTTGATCCAACAGCTGGTCTGGGCGAGCATCGCCTCACCGGTGCGGAGCGGCGGCTGCTGAGCGCGCTTCCGCCTGAAGGAGCTCTCGTGTCAGGCCTCAGTTCGCTGGGCAGCCGGGAATGGATACTTCGGCATGCAGCCTCGCTCGAGGCAAAGGGATTGCTGAAGCGGAGTTCGGAGCGCCTCAATCCGACGGTATCCACTGTCACTAAGCAGGTGGTGGAACTCGCGGAGGAGATCTCGCCGGACACGTCCGTCCTTACAGAGAAGCAGCAAGCTGTCTTGGCAGTCTTGAGCCAAAATGTCCAGGGCGATCTGAGCACCAAGGAATTGGCCGATCGGGCCGGTGTTACATCGTCGGTGGTCGACGCACTCGTCAAAAAGGGAGTCCTGCAGAAGAAACGAGTTGAGGTCAGGAGAGATCCTCTTGAGAGCGTCAGACACCTCCAGACTGCGACTTCCGCTGAACCGTTCGAGCTGACAGCGGAGCAGGCGGAAGCAGTGGCAGCCATAACTCGCGAGTTCGAACGCGAGGGCCCGAAGCGCACCATACTTCTCCACGGAGTCACCGGAAGCGGCAAGACAGAGGTGTACATGAGGGCGGTGGCTGCAGCCCTGAGCAGGGGAAAGCAGGCTATTGTCCTCGTGCCTGAGATAGCGCTGACATCACAGATCGTCGAGAGGTTCAACGCCAGGTTCGGCTGCGATATCGCTGTCCTGCACAGCGGGTTGTCTTTGGGTGAGAGGTACGACGAGTGGAATCGAATCCGAGAAGGTCGGGCCTCAATAGTGATCGGGGCCAGATCAGCGGTGTTCGCTCCGTTGCCGCGCTTGGGCGTCATCATAGTCGATGAGGAACACGAGACAGCATACAAACAGGAGGAATCTCCGAGATACCACGCAAGAGAGGTGGCGGAGAAGAGAGCGGAGCTCTCCGATGCCGTTCTGGTACTGGGTTCCGCCACACCAAGCATTGAGACCTACTACAGAGCCAAGCAGGGCCTCATAGACCGGTACGGTCTCCCCACAAGGGTGTGCGGCTTCCAAATGCCGGCCGTCCGCATAGTCGATATGAGACAGGAGGAGCACCAAGACGGCGATCAACCCATATTCAGCGAAGCGCTGAGGGAGGCCATAGCTCTCCATATCGGCAGAGGCGGACAGGTCATTCTGTTCCTGAACCGCCGCGGGCATTCTACGGTTATCCTGTGCAAGGATTGCGGCCATGTGATGCGGTGCCGGCACTGCGATGTCGCCCTGACCTATCACTCTGCACGTCAGGCGCTGAGGTGTCATTACTGTGACTTCAGCGTGCGGCCGCCAGACGTGTGCCCGAAGTGCAAAGGCCGAGTCATCAGGTTTTTGGGTGCCGGCACGGAGAAGGTAGAGCGCCAGCTGGCTCTTGACTTCCCTGGCATTGAAATTGCACGGCTCGATGTGGACACTACCAGGCGGAAGCACTCTCACATGGAGATCCTCGAGCGCTTTCGCTCTGGAGCTGCGAAGGTGCTGGTAGGCACTCAGATGGTGGCGAAGGGGCTCGACTATCCGAATGTGAGTCTCGTTGGAGTGGTGAGCGCAGATACGTCGCTAAACCTGCCAGACTTCCGATCGGCGGAAAGGACGTTCCAACTGATCCTCCAGGTCGCTGGGCGGGCAGGTCGGAGCATGCAGGGCGGCGAAGTGATAGTGCAGACGTACTGCCCAGACCATTACAGCATACTGGCGGCTTCGCAGTGCGACTACGAGGGGTTCTTCGAAAGGGAACTCCAGGCCAGGAAAGAGGCGTGCTATCCGCCGTTCACCAGGATGGCTGCGATCCTGCTCCATGGGAAAGACGAGCGAGTAGTGATGCGCTCCGCCGACCGGGTGGCAGCGCTGTTGAGGAACAGACTAACAGATGTAGCGCCCGCAATCGAAGTCCTCGGGCCGTCGCCTGCGGTTTTGGTCAGAGTAAAGGACCAGTACAGGTGGTATGTTTTGCTGAAAGGATCGGATCTGTCTGTCGCCATTCCGTTGCTGCGGAACGTGATTACACACGTCGTCCCGAGGCTGAAGCGGGTGGGCGTCGCAATGAGTATCACCGTAGATCCGATGAATATGATGTGAGCAAGGACGAGGAAGTGATATAGGTGGTGCTGAGAATCCGCACAGAGGGTTCGGAGATACTGAGAAAGAAAGCGCGGCCGATCACAACAGTGAACAGGAGCATCAAGCGGCTCGCTGAGGATATGCTTGAGACCATGTACAAGGCCAGGGGAGCAGGACTGGCTGCGCCGCAGATAGGGCGGGATATTCGGCTAGTAGTGATAGACATCGGAGAAGGCCCGATCATACTCGTCAATCCCAAGGTGACGTCTTCCGCGGGGAGTGTCGTAGATGTCGAGGCCTGCTTGAGCATACCGGGAGTATCGGGCAAGGTGCCTAGAGCGGAGCGGGTATGCGTAGACAGCCTGGACATCGACGGAAAGATGCAGCTGCTCGAGGCTGAAGGGTTTCTGGCAAGGGTGATCCAGCACGAGATCGACCATCTGGATGGAGTGCTCTTCATCGATCGCGCGACGGATATCGTGCGGGACAAGGATGAGTCGGAGCAAAGGTGATAGAGTTGAGAGTAGTCTTTGTCGGAACTCCGGATTTCGCAGACGCATCGCTGAAGGCGCTGCTTGAGAGCAAGCATGAGGTCATGGCTGTAGTCACACAGCCCGACCGGCCGGTCGGCCGCGGGATGCAGGTGTGCTGCGGGCCGGTCAAGCGAACGTCGCAGGAGTGCTGCATCCCGGTCTTGCAGCCTGAGAGAATTGCTGACAAAAAGGTCGTGTCGCAGCTGAGGGAGCTCGCTCCTGACGCGATCGTCGTCGTCGCATACGGACAGAAGATCCCCAGGTCAATCCTTGATATTCCGAAGTATGGCTGCATCAACGTTCATGGCTCGTTGCTTCCCGAGTACAGGGGTGCGGCGCCCATAAACCGCGCCATCATGGACGGACAGGACTACACGGGCGTCACAACGATGTACATGGATGAGGGTTGGGACACCGGAGATATGATCCTCTCCAAGAGAGTGAGAATCGGCAGTGACATGACCGCCGGCGAGCTTCACGATGTCCTTGCACAGGAAGGAGCGCGGTTGCTCGTAGAGACGCTGGATCTCATTGAGGCAGGCACCGCTCCCAGGATCCCGCAGGATCACTCGCAAGCTACATACGCGCCGAAACTCACCAACGAAGACTGCTGTATAGACTGGAGCATGAGCGCGGAAAGCCTGCGCAATCACGTCAGAGGACTGAATCCATATCCGGGCGCAACCACAGTCCTTGGCGATACCAGGCTGAAGGTATGGGAGGTCGCTGAAGAGCCCCTGGCCGGAGACGAAGGTGTGCCGCCGATCTGTGGCCTCGTCTTGGAGCTGCCTCGAACTGAGAGAGATGGCATCAAGGTAAGGTGCGGCAGAGGTCACGTCCGCATAATGCGGCTCCAGCCTGAAAACCGCAGGCCGATGTCAGCCCGCGATTTCACCCTTGGATACAAGATCGCGGTCGGCGACGTGTTCGGCCTTGTGAAGCAGGGTTAAGATATGAGTCATGGCGCACGGCGGCTGGCTGTCGAGATACTCAACGAAGTCGACAAGAAGCGGGCGTACGCAGGCCAGGCACTCGACCGGCACCTGTCCGCGACGGAGCTCGATGCCAGAGAGCGCTCGCTCGTGACCGAGATCGTCTACGGCACCCTGAGAAACAGAGGCTACATAGATTGGGCAATAGACTCTCTCGCCCCCAGAGGTGTGGGGAGCATTGACTACAGAATCCTCAACATCCTCCGCACTGCCATATACCAAGTCCGCTTCCTGACCAAGATTCCAGCATTTGCGGCGGTCAACGAAGCAGTTGACATCAGCAAGAGCGTGGCCGGTCGCAATGCGCCCAAGTTCGTCAATGGCCTTCTCAGAGCATATGTGAGAAGGATGGACGAGCTCGTTCCCCCGTCGCCTGAAGACGATCCCGTCGCCGGTCTGTCGATTGCACACTCGTTTCCCGGGTGGATGATATCGAGGTGGCTCACAGAGTACGGATTCACTCAGACTGTGAAGCTTTGCGAGTACCTGAATGCGACTCCGCCTTTGACCGTCCGCGTGAACGTGCTGAGGGCGGACGTGGATTGGGTTATGGCTCGACTGACAGCTCGCGGTATTAGTGTCGCCAGAGCGCCTCATACAGATGTGGGCCTGACGCTCAGCGGTGCGTCTGCGGTGTCTGAGATCCCCGAGTTCACAGACGGGCTCCTCACTGTCCAGGACGTAAGCTCGATGCTCGTCGCGCCGGTCGTTGATCCCCAGCCGGGACAGTTCGTGATCGACGCCTGCTCCGCACCAGGAGGCAAGACGACGCATCTGGCTGAGCTGATGCACGATCAAGGCAGGATCCTGTCTCTAGATTTGCACGACCACAGGCTCAGAGACGTGAACGCAGCAGCCGCAAGGCTGGGTTTGTCCTGCGTCGAGACCTTGGTGCATGACGCAACGAAGCCGCTCGACCACCTTCGGAACCAGGCGCACGCAGTGCTCGTCGATGCCCCTTGCTCCGGCCTCGGAGTGCTGAATCGACGGCCGGACGCCAGGTGGCGAAGGATGCCTGCCGATATCGAGCAGCTCGTCGAGTTGCAGAAATCGATCCTGAGCGCGATGGCGCAGTGCGTTCGGCCGGGCGGAATCCTGGTCTACAGCACCTGCACGATTACCCGCGAAGAAAACGACGGCGTTGTCGAGTGGTTTATGGAGCAGCGCCCTGACTTTGTCCCGTCTCCAATCGCCCCATACCTGCCTGAATCATTGGTCAAGCTCGGCGGCACCCGCGGAGAAAAAGACCATTCCGTCCGCATCCTCCCATTCATTCACAACATTGACGGGTTCTACATCGCAAGGCTGACTCGCATCCCGTGATCGTGGCTTCCATCACGCGATCATGGCCCCACTTCGATCAGTTTTTTGGCCGCATAGCTACGTCTCCAAACGGATAACATAGCGTTGCGACGACAGCCACAGTTGCAATGGCAGCCAGAGCTGCAACAGCGGTCGGCGCTACGGCGACCGCTCCTGGTGCCGTGCTTTCATCCGTCCTCTCTCACCGGCCCGTCCCACGACCTCCGCACAGCAAGCGGACGATGAGATCTATTTGACAGCTGAACTATCCACAGGAGTGGTAGTAAGTGAGACGGGTTTGTCTGTATTTCCTGACCTTCGCAGTTTGCATAGCGGCGATCTCGTGCATCTCCCCGGAAGTCCGGGAGTCGCTAGGCTTCCCTGTCTACATGAGTCTCGTGGAAGGTGAAGTGGGCTCGATCGGGCCCAGGATGCCGTTCGATCTCCACATCTCCGCCGATCAGAGCCAGGTCGTTAAGGTGAACGACCATGTGCTCGGAGAGGATATGTGGGTGCAGGCGGGGAGGAAGATCTCGATCGAGCCTCTCAGGGCAGGCATAGTCAACCTCGAGATGAAGCTTTTCGGGCTGATCCCGGTGAGACGGATAGCGGTGAGTGTGTTTCCGAAGGCGAGTGTGGTTGTGGGAGGGCACTCGATAGGAGTGCTCCTCGCATCCCGAGGCGTCATAGTGTCGGATTACACCTCGCTGGTCGACGTGGACGGCCGCCGTGTGAGCCCGGGCAAGGCCGCAGGCATACAGATCGGCGATGTCATAGTCGAGGTGGACGGAGTGCCTGTGGATACGGTCGAGGATGTGGAGCGTGAGCTCAATGCTCCACGCCTGTCAGACGGCCGTGAGAGATACGTGACATTGACCGTCATGAGACGAGGGCAGCAACACCTGCTGACGGTCAAACCGGCTCTCTGTGACGTCATCAACGGCGTCTCGGGAGCGAGGACAAGGCGGTACCGCCTGGGCCTGTACGTGAGGGACAGCGCAGCCGGAGTCGGCACCCTGACTTTCTACCGCCCTGAGACGGGCGAATACGGGGCGCTTGGACACTCGATCACTGACATCACAGGAAGGCCCGACACAGACATCGCAGACGGGCAAATCGTCAGGGCATACATCACGGGAGTGTCCTATGGAGCAAGCGGGCGTCCCGGCGAGAAGATGGGGACCTTCGACGGCGTCGTGGACGTCCTAGGCGACATCAGGCGCAACACCGACTGCGGAATCTACGGACTGACCCGAGTTCCGCTGACTAACCCCATCTATTCCGAGCCCATTCCCGTCGCCTCTGTGTCCGAGGTGAGGGAGGGGCCGGCCAAGATGCTGACAGTGGTCAGTGGAGCCACGATTGAGGAGTTTGATATCGTCATTGAGAAGATCCAGCGGCAGTCCAAACCTGATACGAAAGGGCTGGTCATTCGCGTGACCGACCCGCGGCTCATCGCCCGCACAGGAGGGATAGTGCAAGGTATGAGCGGCAGCCCCATAGTGCAAGACGGAAAGCTGGTGGGCGCAGTGACTCATGTCCTTGTTTCCGATCCCACCAGCGGCTATGGAATACTGGCAGAATGGATGCTGCTTCAGACTCAGGGTCCCGCTGCGGAACTCCGGTCACATGCTGACGTGAGCCCGGCCAGGGCGGCATGATTGTGACCGCCCCAAGGCCGAGAACTGCAGTTTCATGCAACAAATCATGCAACAAGAGGATAGAATTGCCCGTACGTCGAACTATTCCTTCCGGACTGCGGCATGCATGCGGTGACATGCCGGCGGTCTAAGGACACAAGAGCGGCGGAGGGCGTTGCGATGACTGCGAGATCCGTCAGAGTAGGGATCGTTGAGGACAATGCCGAGTTTGCAAAGATGCTCTCTGAGTATGTGGCGTCTCAACCTGGGCTTGAGGTGGCCTGGGTGGCCGCGGATGGCGAAGACGCCCTCGTCAAGCTCAATCAGAGCAATGTCGACCTGGTGGTTCTCGATATCATCATGCCATATCTAGACGGCATTGGAGTGCTCGAGAGCATACGCAACATGAGTTCGAAGCCGAAGATAATAGTGCTGACTGCTCTCGGCAGAGAGGAAACCGCCAGGCAGGCGATAGCCCTCGGAGCGGACTACTACATGGTGAAGCCGTTCGACATGGATGTTCTGGTTCGACGGATACTGCAGCTGACGGGTGAAGGAACTCAAGGTCCTCCGTATCGCGGCATGCAGATACACCATGGGGTTGAGAGCAGAGAGATCGAGGTATGCCGCCTTCTGTCCTGGTTTGGCCTCTCACCTCACGTGAGAGGATATAAGTATCTGGTCGATGCAATCGGCATGGCCATAGACGATCCGGACATTCGGGGACGGGTGACAACGGAGCTCTACCCAGGGGTGGCCCAGAACAACGGGACGTCTCCGCAGCGGGTCGAGAGAGCGATCAGGCATGCTATCAGACTCATCTGGGACAAGGGCGAACGCGATCACATAGAGGAGTTCTTTGGCCGTCCTATCTCAACACGGAAGAAGCCGACCAACTCGGAGTTCATCGCCTGTGTCTCTGAGACGATCAGGCTGGGACAGCTGCGGTGACTGCATCGCCTGAAACGCTGGCCGGTTTGAGTAGGCCGGCGAGGTGGTGCACAGGATGCAGTTCAAAGGCAAGGTAAGGATCGACAGCCGGACAAAAGAGCTGTGCAAAAGGATAAACGCCATGGAGATCGCCGTCATCGATCATCAAGACATTGATGAGGTGGCGGCGCTTTCATTGGTGCAGCGGAAAGTCAGGGGGGTCATCAACCTCTCTCCGTCCATGACCGGCAGGTACCCGAATCAGGGGCCCAAAGTCCTGCTCTCTGCCGGTGTTCCCGTAGTCGACCTGGTCGAAGGCCAGTTGGCCTCAGAACTGCACGAGGGAGACGAGGTGGCCGTGGTCGACGGCGTAGTGTACAAGCAGGGCAGGGAGATCGGCCGCGGGCGGGAGCTGAGCCTCGAGAGCGTAAAGGAAGTGATGAAACGCACTGAGGACAGCATGTCCGGGGTGCTGAAGCAGTTCGTCGAGAACACGATCGAATGGGTGCGCACAGAGATTGATGCATTGGGACAGGTAGACTTCCCGGAACTCAAGACCAGGCTCGACCAGCGGCACTGCCTGATCGTCGTGAGAGGCGCGAACTACAGAGATGACCTCGAGGCGATAGCTTCGTATATACGCGATGTCAAGCCGGTGCTCATCGGCGTGGACGGGGGCGCCGATGCTCTGGTCGAGTTGGGCTACAGACCCGACATCGTAGTGGGAGACATGGACAGTGTCTCTGACAAGTCCCTCGCCCTTGCGTCAGAGCTTGTAGTGCATGCGTATCCAGACGGACGGGCGCCGGGAATGGAGCGAGTCCGGAAGCTTGGTCTCGAGGCCCACGCAGTCTCGTCGCCAGGCACCAGCGAGGACGTGGCCATGCTCATGGCTTACGAAAAGGGAGCCGAACTCATAGTGGCAGTCGGCACCCACTCGAACGTTGTGGATTTCCTCGAGAAGGGCCGCAAAGGTATGTCAAGCACGTTTCTGGTGAGGCTAAGAGTGGGAACCCGGCTGGTGGACGCGCGAGGGGTGAGCAAGCTGTACAGGACGAGTGTGACGCCCATACGGCTGCTATCTCTGGTGGCTGCGGCACTCCTTCCAATGGCTCTTGTCTTTCGCCTGTCGACATGGCTGGGTCAACTCGTGGAGCTTCTGATCATCCGGATTCGGGTGCTCTGGCGGATGCTCTAGAATTGGTGCGAGGAACTCGACGTGCTTGACATAAGGTACCATACAGTCAGCCTTGTGGCGGTCTTTCTGGCTCTGGGTCTCGGGATACTCATAGGAACGATAGTGGTTCAGGATCCTGATCTCCTGCGTGCCCAGGATGCGCTGATTCAGAAGCTGTCGAGCGACCTTGAGGCCCTAGACGCTCAGAACGAACAAAGCCGCGCTCAGATGGCCAAACTCGAGCAGAGCAAGCGCGAGCTCGAAGCGTTCGCTGAGGAAGTGCTGCCTCTGCTCGTCGCCAACAGGCTGTTCGGAAGGCATATCGCAGTTGTTGGCACCCAAGATCCGGCTTTGCAAGGAGTGATCGAAAGAGTCAAAGGAGTCCTCGCCGGCTCCGGAGCTTCTGTCAGGATTGTTCTGTTGAAACGGCCCATATCTGAAATGCGATCGGTGTTCGAGAATGCGGGTCCTGCATCGGGCGACGGCACTCCGCTCGTCGATGGCACCGCTCTAGGTCTGACTGCACGCGCTCTGGTTGACTCGGCCATCATCGGATACGATGCATTGGTGACGCCAGCGTTGCTCGAGGCGCAATGCCTCTCGATTGACGACCCTCTCAAGGCCGCGGCAGATTCCGTCGTGGTCGTCTCTGATTCGATCGATTCCGCCTCACCACACATGCAAGCATTTCGGCCTCTGTTCGACGACTTCGCGATGCGCGGCATTCTCTTTGTCATTGCGACCGCATCGGGCGAACCTTGGAGGCTGTCTGAGGAGGCCGGCGGTGCCGGGGCGGTCTCGGGCCTGGACACCGCTCCGGGCAGGTACAGCCTGGTCATGGCACTTGCCGGGGAGAAGAGGAGGGCCGCATCGGATTGAGACCCAGGGTGCCGGGAGGTGTAGGCGTAGTGATGCCTGCCCATAACGAAGGCGACAAAATCGCACTGACTCTGAGAGCCGTGATGAGTCTGCCCGGCTTGCGCAGAGTTGTCGTGATCGACGATGGTTCGACAGACGACACTCCGTGCAGAGCTCGCAGAATGGGAGCCCTGGTCGTCAGAATGCCCCATCGACAGGGGAAGGGCGCAGCTGTGCGCCGCGGCCTTAGGTTCGTTGGTGACTGCCCATACGTCCTACTGATAGACGCCGACCTCGGTGACTCAGCGGCTGAGGCTGCGCGGCTGCTGTTGCCGGTCGTTGCGAGAGCGGCAGATGTCACAGTGGCGCGCTTCCGCCGACAGGCTTCAGGATCCGGGTTCGGGATAGTCAACGCCATAGCCAGAACCGCAGTCCGGTTCATGACCGGCATCGACATGTCGAGCGTCCTGTCCGGCCAGCGTGCCCTGTCGAGGCGATCAATCAAAGCGCTGGACAGGCTGGACGGCGGGTACGGGTTGGAGACTGGTATGACGCTCGACCTCCTGCGGCACGGATTGAGGATCTCCGAGGTGGATGCCGCAATGGTAAACAGAGATCAGGGCAGGAGCCTGCACGGCTTCTACCATAGAGGGCGGCAACTGGTTCACATCGCTTTTGCGATCGGCAGGAGACTATGCTTTCAATAGCGCTCACTCTCGCCACAGCCGCCGCTACTGCACTGCTGCTGCGGCGCCCGGTTTCTGCGATGCTGCACCGATCAGGACTCGCGCGGCCGAACTGGAAGGGCGTTGCAGTCGCGCCGTCCGGTGGCATAGTCATCGCCCTTGCCTCGATCGCCGGACACAGCGTCGCTGCAGTCGTGCGGAGTCAAGGCGCGCCGGACCATCTACTGGCGCTCGGAATGATCATTGCAGCATATGTCGGGCTATTCGACGACATCGCGGGCAGAGACTCGGGCAAGGGCTTTGCGGGGCACGTCAGTCAATCGCTTCGAGTGATGACCGTCAGCACAGGACTTCTGAAGGCGGTATTCGTCTCTTTGGCTGCGCTCATGGTCGCACGCACAGTCTCAGGATCACTGTGGGAGACACTACTCAGAGCTGGCGCGATCGCCCTTACTGCGAATCTCTTCAACCTCTTGGACCTGCGCCCCGGGAGGTGCATCAAGGCGTACCTCGCTGTATCGGCACTCGGGGCAGTCTTGGGCGGTCTAGATGTGCATAGGTTCGGTCCAACGTCCTTCGCAGCCGTGGTCTTCTTGAGCGACGACCTTCGAGGGCGGGCGATGCTCGGTGACGGTGGGTCGAACTTGCTCGGATTTGCCTTGGGTGCGCAGATAGCGTACTCTGCGCCGATGTGGCTCGTTCCAGTCTGGGCAGCGGCAGCCCTGACTCTCAACGCGGCCTCCGAGAAGTACTCTTTCACCTCTGTGATTGAGTCGAACAGGCTCCTGCGATGGCTGGACATGCTCGGGCGCCCTCAGGACTAGGCTGCCCATGGCCACTCGCTTTACGGATCTGTAGCACCTAGCAGGACTTGGCGGCCGGCAAGAGGAATGTAGTGCGCGTCCGTTTTTTCACCTCGGAGGGTTGAAGTTGTCGAAATTGCCGCAGAAGATAAGAAACTACTTCACAGAAGGTGCAATCTCGGCGCTCAGGACTGCGATCCGGGACGCCAACGGCAACGAGTTGTTCGCGGTCGGGCGGCTTGACAGCAGCGACCTAGTCGAATCGATTGCCGTGGTCGCCAGAGGGTCCCGATCGGCCGTCCCTGCTCTCGACAAGGTGGTTGCTCCCGGAGAGGTCGTGATCCACAACCACCCGTCCGGGAACCTGACCCCCTCCGAAGCCGATCTGCGGGTGGCCTTTCGGGTCGGCAGCCAGGGCGCGGGGTTCTTGATTGTGAGCAATGACGTGGATGACGTCTATGCCGTCGTCGAAGTCATCCAGGTGCGAGCTCAGAGACTCGAGGAGCACAAGAACACAGTCAGGCGTCTGCTCGGTCCGACAGGTCCCATCGCGTCGAGTCTGCCTTCGTACGAGTATAGACCCGAGCAGATCCAGATGGCCGACGACGTCGTCGATGCGATTTCGCTTGGCAAGCATGCGCTGCTTGAGGCGGGGACAGGCACAGGCAAGTCCATGGCGTACCTGGTGCCGTGCGTGATCTCCGCCAAGCGGCTGGAGCGCAGGATCGTCGTGTCCACCAACACGATCAACCTCCAGGAACAGCTGGTGTACAAGGATATCCCCTTCCTCCGGGACCACTTGGGCGTCGAGTTCAACGCCGCCTTGATGAAGGGGCGCAACAACTACATCTGCCTGCGCAAAGTGCAGAATCTGTGCAACGAGCCGGATTCGCTTTTCGAAGGAGAGGAGGGATTCGAACGCAGCGAGCTCCAGGCGCTGGCCGAGATGATCAAGGAACAAGGCACGGGCTCGCGTTCTGAACTCCCGATTCCTGTGACTGCAGAGGTCTGGGAGAGCATCTGCTCCGAACCGGACACCTGCATGAGAGCCAAATGTCCGTACCGGGAGTCGTGCCACTATCTCGCGGCCCGGCGTGCGGCGCAGGACGCCGACATCCTGGTCGTCAACCACCACTTGCTGCTCGCTGACTTGAGTGTGCGGGAGGCGATGGAGACCGATCCGGAGGTCGCTGTCTTGCCGAGATACGACTATGCTGTGTTCGATGAAGCGCACCATCTTCCGGAGATCGTCCATGAGTACCTCGGCGATTCGGTGACCACCACTCAGATAGAGCGCACCATGCGGAGGCTGTGGCGCCGCGCGCCGGGCAGATCTCGCGGCAAAGAGCGCGGGAGCGAAGCCGGCGCCCTGGTGAGACTGAGAGCTGCGCTGTCGAGCGTCGGGCAAGTGTCGCCGCTGGCTCGGTCTCGAGCGCTGAACCTGATCGACACCTCTCTCGTCAGCAGCGTCGAGAGAGTCCTGAACCTGGTGAGCGACCTCAAAGCCCATCTGGTCAAGCTAGTCGCCGAGGCGGCGGAGGAGGATCAGTCCAGCGCAGTGAGGCTGACCGAGGAATCAGTCGAAAGCCCTGCCTTTCAAGAAGTGCTCGCAGACTCGGAGAAGGTCAGCTTCGTGCTGGAAGAAGTCGCTGCGCAGCTGAAGGAGATCGATGCGCACATTTCGCCGTATGAGGACGATCTCGACGCAGTGGAGTTGGGACTGTGCACGGAGATCAAGGCGTTGTCGGATAGAACTGCCGGCTTTGCTTCGGTGGTAAAGGCCGTAATGCGGGCTCCTGAGAGATCGTTCGTGCACTGGGTCGAGCGAACAGGAACGGCAGCCAGAATCAGTTTCTCTCTCAAGAGCGCACCCGTTGAAATCGGCACCAGGTTCGTCGACTCAGTGCTTTCGCGCATGAGCGGGACTGTGTTCACTTCTGCGACGCTTACAGTGCAGGGGTCGTTTGACTACTTCAAACGCAGTCTCGGCCTGACCAATTTGACCGAGGAAGTGCTGATCCATAGGACGATCCCGTCTCCGTTCGACTTCAGACGGCAAGTCTTGCTGTGCGTGGCGTCAAGCCTTCCGCCTCCCGATGCGGCGGAGTTCCACGTTCAGTTGCCCGGAGCACTCCGCAGGCTTCTCTTGGCGTCTGCAGGCAGGGCGTTCGTGCTCTTCACCTCGTATTCGTCTATGAGGAGCGCCGCAGCCGAGTGCCGACCGTTCCTCGAGGAACACGGCCTCCGCCTGCTCGTCCAGGGAGAGGCAGGACGGCATCAGCTCATTTCAGCGTTCCGCGACGACACTTCGTCGATCCTCTTTGGCACCGACAGCTTCTGGGAGGGCGTCGATGTAAAGGGACCGTCACTGTCGCATGTCGTGATCGTCAGGCTTCCGTTCAGGGTTCCTACTGAGCCATTGGTTCAGGCGAAGATAGAGGCGCTTGCTTCGGAGGGGAAGGATCCGTTCCTGCAGCTTTCGCTGCCGGAGGCTGTGATCAAGTTCAGGCAGGGATTCGGCAGGCTCATCCGCTCGAAGGACGACACCGGCGCGGTCACGGTCCTTGACAGCCGCCTGGTGCAGCGAGGGTACGGAAGAGCCTTCATGGAATCTATACCCGAGTGCTCGACAGTATTGGGCACGATCGATGAAATCGAGGACGCAGTCAGAAGATGGCTGTCGCGTGAGAACACATAACCGTGCTTTTCGCAGAATATCATGCAGTGTGTCATTCTGTGTGTCAGTGCACTGAGAGTGCAATTGCCGGGCGTTCAGGAAGGTGTTTGCAGTGGTGATTCGAATCCGGCGGCCCATATTGGCAGTGTTCTTGGCGTTCGTAGTGATCACTCTGGTGAACGCCGTTCAGTTCAGCCTATACCCGACGATCGCTTCAGTCGTATCGTCGAAGCTGGGGAGAAGGATCCCCGTGTACAGCGTCGATGTCCAAGATGACAGAGTCTCCGTATCTCTCGACGCGACATGGGGAGCGAGCAGGACTCAGGATATCCTGGACGTGCTCGACAAGCACGGAGTCAAGGCGACCTTCTTCCTGGCTGGGTATTGGGTGAACGAGTACCCCGACCACGTTCGCATGATCGCAGCGAGGGGACACGAGATAGGGAATCACTCGTATTCACATCCTCACCTGAACTCGCTGACCGCAGAATCCATTGCTGCAGAGCTCAACCGATGCAGCGACATGATCGAAAGCCTGACAGGAAAGCGGCCGAAGGTGTTCCGCGCTCCGTTTGGCGAGTACAACAACAGGGTGATCGAAACGGCGGAGGCTTGCGGGCTCACGACGATTCAGTGGGACGTGGACTCGCTGGACTGGATGAACCTAAGCAAGTCGGAAATCGTGAATCGAGTGATGTCCCGGGTGAAGAGAGGGTCGATCATCCTCTTCCACAACAACGGCGAGCACACGGTAGAAGCTCTGGACACTGTGCTCGGTGAACTGAAGAGCAAGGGTTTCACGATTGTTCCTGTATCGGCGCTTCTCTTGACCGGCGAGACATATGTTGACCATACCGGAAGACAAATGGCGAGATCAGGCAGCCCGAAGACGAGTACAGCCGAGTCTGGATTGGAGGTGTAGGCATTGAGGGTTCTGCCTCGGTTTGGCACTCGGTTCGTAGTAGTGAGATTGGAACTCCTTCTCATATACTCCGTGCTGGCTGTAATGCTGGTCTTGCAGCTGGGGCTGGGCCTCACGTACGACCGGATTCTCAGGGCGTACAATGGAGTGGCTCGCGGAGTGGCATTTGAGGGCACAGACGTGTCGAGGCTGTACAGGGATGAGCTGTACGATATAGTAGAGCGCTACGCAGCTGACTCCGGACTTCAGGTGGTTCCGGCTATGGCCGGAGGGGTTTCTGCCAAGATCGGCGTCGGTCAGCCGGCTGTCCTGGTCGACGTGGAAGCGACCGTACAGCGAATCCTGAAGGCCGGGCCTGGAGCCAATGTGGACGCTGTCACCGTCATGAGGTCGCTCGTGCCGGATCCGGCCACGGCCAAGGAGATCAGGCACGTAGACACGCAACAAAGGGCAGTGTCCTTTGCCGTGAATGTCGCCTGGGGCGACGAGTTCATCGAACCAATGCTCGAGCTGTTCAGGGACTCGGGCGCTCGAGTGAGCTTCTTCATAGTGGGAACATGGGCGAAGCAGCGGCCCGATCTCGTTCGACAGATGGCTGAAGGCGGCCATGAGATCGCGAACCACGGGTTCGAACACGTTCATGTCGAAAACGCACGGCCTGACACCATCAAGAAATTGATAGAGGACAACCGTCAGCTCCTCTACTCGATCACCGGCCGAGAGACACGGGTCTTCTCTCCGCCGTACGGAGAGGTGAACTCGACAATCGTCAAGGCAGCCGCAGAAGTGGGGCACCTCACCTCGATGTGGGATATAGACACGATAGACTGGCAGAGGCCCTCTCCACAGGTCATCGTGTCAAGGATCGTCAACAAGGTTCGGCCGGGATCTATCATCCTGATCCATCCTACAGAACCGACTGTCCAGGCACTGAAGGAAATCCTGGCCCGCCTGACGTCAGACGGATACAGAGTAGTCACCGTTTCTGAACTGATAGAGGCAGGCCGGTGAGCATCGGACGCCGGGAAGGAAAACTCCCCAAAACCAGCGAAGTATTGTTAGCTTGCCGGTTCCAGCCGAACCGAAGCATGCAACAGGAGATCTCGGTGAAGGGGAGATACGGTATTGTACGACGTCTCAGTTCTCCGCAACGGCATCAGAGTAGTCACTGAGACGGTTCCGCACGTTCGATCAGTGTCTGTCGGCTATTGGATAAAGGCAGGCAGCAGGTCGGAGTCGCCTGACAAGCGAGGGGTCTCGCATCTCATAGAACACATGCTGTTCAAGGGCACTGAGAGCAGGACTGCCAAGCAGATCGCAGAAGAAGTGGACGGAATAGGGGCTCAACTCAACGCATACACCTCCAAGGAATACACCTGCTACTACACGAAGTGCCTCGATCAACATCTTTCGCCCGCCATCGACATCATGTCAGACATCTACTGCAGGTCATTGATACTAGAGACAGAGCTGAACAAAGAGAAGAGCGTGGTCCTGGAAGAGATCAGCATGTACGAGGACAACCCTGACGAGCTTTCGCACGACCTGATCTTCAAGGCGCTTTGGGGCGATCATCCCCTCGGAACGAACACAATTGGAGAGCGCGACACGATCAAGGCTCTGAGCAGGGGCGACTTGACTTCCTATATGGACCAGTGGTATCGCCCGTCGAATCTGATCGTAGCCGCAGTGGGCAACATGTTTCATGCAGAACTTGTGCAGCTGATCGACAGGCATCTCGGCGGCCTCTCGGGCGAACTGGTTCAGCCGCAGTTCACGCTTCCCGTATCCAGAGGCGACGTTCTGACCATCGAAAAAGATACTGAGCAGGTTCATTTGTGCATCGCTGTCCCCGGAGCTTCGAGAGTCGACCCGCTGAGGTATTCTGTCTCTGTCCTGGACATGCTCCTGGGCGGCAGCATGAGTTCGAGGCTGTTCCAGGAGTTGCGCGAAGAGCGCGGCCTGGTCTATTCTACCTACAGCTACAACACTTGTTACTCAGACGCGGGCCTCTTCGGGATATATGCAGGCGTGTCAAGGGAGAATCTGGAGCAGGTGATACATCTGATTCTCGAGCAAATACGCCAGGTGCGCGAGGGCAACGTGTCGGAATCCGAGATCGCGCGGGCAAAGGAGCAGCTGAAGGCCAATCTGGTTATAAACCTGGAGAGCATGGGAAACCGGATGAGCCGGCTGGCGAAGCTTGCGCTGTTCCACGAGCGGCTGGTGGTTCCCGACGAGGTCATGAGGCAGATAGACTCGGTCACCCTCAGCAATGTGGTCGAGACCGCACAGCTCGTCCTCGATCCGTCGAGGCTGGCAGTGTCGGCTGTAGGCCCTGTCGACGACTCGCTGAGCGACTACTTCAACCAGCAGCGTGACAGGGTGTTGAGTGGCTGTTGACAAGAGTGGGGATTTGTTGGAGAATGTGCACTAAGACCGCTGACTCCGGACTGAGAAGGCAGGTGGCCGCGTTGGTCAGACACAGGGTAGTCGTGATTGGAGCCTGTGGCAGAATGGGGCTGGAGGTCGTTCGGGCGGTCAGCTCACAGGAAGACATGACGGTTGTCGGCGCTGTCGATCTAGCTCACACCTCAGAGGATATCGGCGTCCTCGCCGGTGTCGGCGAGCTCGGGGTAGCAGTAGTCTCAGATCTCAGGGAATGCCTTGCGGCTTCTGCAGCAACCCACGCTGTCGACTTCACTCATCCTGGTGCAGTGTACAAGAACGTAACAGAGACTCTGAACTCAGGCGTGCGGCCGGTCGTGGGCACATCCGGACTCCGCATGACCGAAGTCGAGGCGTTGCAGGAGCAGGCTCGCAGATCTCGGCTGGGCGGCGTGATCGCCCCGAACTTCGCGATCGGAGCTGTGCTCATGATGAAATTCGCAGTCGAAGCGAGCAAGTACTTCCCGAGCGTCGAGATAGTCGAGCTTCATCACGACCGGAAGGCGGACGCCCCGTCAGGCACAGCTATTAAGACCGCAGAGATGATCGTCGCGTCAGGAAGCAAACCTGCTGAGAGACAGGTCAAGGAGATAGAGTCGCTGGCGGGCGCGAGGGGCGGAGTGATCGAGGGAATACGGATCCACAGCGTGCGGCTTCCCGGCTTGATTGCTCACCAAGAGGTCTTGATGGGAGCCGAAGGCCAGACTCTCACCATTCGCCACGACTCGATGAGCAGGACTTCATTCATGCCAGGCGTTCTGATGGCTATCCGCAAGGTCGCTGGACTCGATCACCTCGTCTACGGCCTGGAGAACCTGCTCGACCTCTGATGGGCTCTGGGCACCTCATCCAGAAGACTCACATATGATCTATTGGGAATCCGGCTGAAGGCCTCGCTTTCTGCGAGCTGCCCAGCACGGTTCTCACGAGACGGCATATGTGACGTGCAGCTCGTTCTGGGGGGTGCACAGAATGCGCTTCAAAGGCAAGAGGATCGGATTTGCGCTCACAGGTTCGCACTGCACCATTCCTCAAGTGATACCCGTCATATCTGAGCTGGTCAACAGCGGTGCAGAAGTGCTTGCCATAGTCTCTGAGTCGGTCCGCGATACCGATACCCGGTTCGGTGAAGCCAAGGAACTGAGAAAGAAGCTGGTTGAGCTCACCGGCAAGGAACCCATATCGTCGATAGTCGAGGCCGAGCCGATCGGGCCTCGGAAGATGCTCGACTGTCTGGTGATTGCTCCATGCACCGGCAACACTGCTGCCAAGCTGGCCCACGGCATCATCGACGGGACGGTGACAATGGCTGCAAAGGCCCAGCTCAGAAACGGCAGACCGGTGGTGATTGCGATCTCCACCAACGACGCACTGGGGCTCAATGCGAAGAGCATCGCCATACTGTCGAGCACGCCGTGTGTCTATCTGGTTCCGTATCGCCAGGATAGTCCAGTCGACAAAGCGAACTCAGTCGTAGCGCTGATGGACCTGATTCCTGATACTGTCGAAATGGCGATGCAGAGGCAGCAGATACAGCCAGTTCTTCGGGGCGGCGAATGATTGAGCCTGTCGGTCAGAGCCGGACCTGCTGTGATGGACCTAGCCTTGTTGAGATACCATTTGTGAAGGGTGGACAGAAGGTATGCGGGATCTCAATGTTGCAATCGTGGGAGCTACCGGTGCAGTGGGCACCGAACTGATTTCACTGCTCAAAGAGCGCAGTTTTCCTGTCAAGTCACTGAAACTGCTGGCCAGCAGCAGGTCTGCCGGAAAGCAGATGGACACTCCGATGGGCACTCTCACCGTCGAAGAGGCGACTCCGGACTCCTTCAAGGACGTGGACATCGCTTTCTTCAGTGCGGGCGGATCTGTGTCAAAGGAACTCGCGCCGTCGGCCGTAAAGAGCGGGGCTCTTGTCATAGACAACACTAGTGCATTCCGCCTCGATCCCGATGTGCCTTTGGTCGTGCCCGAAGCCAACGCAGAAGCGGCCAGGAATCATCGCGGATTGATCGCCAATCCCAATTGCTCTACCATCGTGATGGTCGTCGCGATCAAGCCCATATACGACAGGGCCGGGATCAGGAGGATCGTCGTATCAACCTATCAGGCAGTGTCGGGGATCGGCACGAAGGGACTCATCGCTCTGGAGGAAGAGAGCAGGAGATATCTCTCGGGCCAGCAGGTCGAGCCGGCGGTCTTCCCATATACCTCGGCTGCCGTCCATCATCAGATCGCGTTCAACCTGGTGCCGCACATAGACGTGTTCGACGAAATGGGCTACACCAAAGAAGAGTGGAAGATGGTCAAGGAGACCAAGAAGATACTGGGCGATCCCGATATAGCGGTCACAGCGACCACTGTGCGTGTGCCAGTATTCAGATGCCACTCGGAGTCCATCAACATAGAGACGAGGACCAAGCTGACAGCTTCAGAGGCGCGAGAGATCCTCAGCAGGGCAAAGGGTGTAACAGTCATTGACGATCCGTCGGCAGGCGCCTACCCAATGCCGACGCTCGGGACCGGCAAAGATGACGTCTTGGTCGGCCGCATCAGAGAGGACAACTCCATCGAGAAAGGGCTGAACCTCTGGGTGGTCGGTGACCAGATACGGAAAGGAGCCGCCCTCAACGCCATTCAGATAGCAGAGTACGTGGTTGCGGAGGATTTGCTGTAGCCCGTGGCACGGAGTTGAGGAGAGGTGCGGGCCGGATCGCGCCAAACATCCTGGCGACGAACATCTTGGAGGTGGTCGCAGTGGGCCTGATAGTCCAGAAGTTCGGTGGATCATCCCTGGCGGACCCGGAGGACCGGGAACGAGTGATACAGAGAATCTGCAGCACCAGGGCACAAGGACATGACGTGGTAGTCGTCGTTTCCGCCATTGGACGCTATCCGCAGGCGTACTCAACGGACGGGCTTTTGCAGTTGATAGCCGACTGCACACAGGAGCAGGATCCCAGAGAGTGCGATCTCCTGATGTCGTGCGGTGAGATAATATCTGCAGTGGTAATCGCTCACTTGTTGCGCCGCGAAGGGTGCAGCGCGGTGGCGCTTACTGGAGCGCAAGCCGGTATCATAACCACGCCGGATCACCGCGATGCGCACATCATCCGGGTTGAGGCGGATAGAATACGAACTCACCTGGGCCGAGGGGAGACTGTGGTCGTCGCGGGGTTCCAGGGAGTTACTGAAACCGGGGAGATCACAACGCTCGGGCGCGGCGGAAGCGATACCACGGCTGCGGCTCTGGGGTGCGCGCTGTCGGCCGATCGAGTTGAGATCTATACTGATGTTGACGGGATAATGACTGCTGATCCACGGATCGTGCCGACCGCCTCAACTGTTCGGTGCCTGAGCTACAGAGACGTATGCGAAATGGCGCAGATGGGCGCAAAGGTGATTCACCCGCGAGCAGTGGAAATCGCGATGGAGGGAAGGGTGCCCATCCACATCCGAAACACATTCACCGATGAGGAAGGCACACTGGTAGGGACGGTTTCAGGTCCGGACGGCGCAGTCGAGATCCGCGCAGACAGACTGGTGACGAGCATCGCGCATATCCCCGGTCTGGCACAGGTTCGCGTTGAGATGAACTGCGGCACGAAACAGTGCCCGTCGGCGAGAGATGTCTTTCGCAGTCTCGCAGACTCATGCGTCAGCATTGACCTCATAAATCTGTCGCCCGGCCAGGCCTTGTTCACCATCAAGGAATCCGATGGTGCAACTGCATCAAGGGTCCTGAACAGCCTAGGGGCGAGCTTCACGATTGAGAAAGGGTTTGCCAAGGTTTCTGCAGTCGGGGCCGGGATGAGGGGCGTCCCTGGCGTCATGGCAACCATAGTAGAAGCGCTGAGCGACGCGGGCGTACGCATCTACCAGACTGCCGACTCTCACCAGAGCATATCGTGCCTTGTCCGCGTGGAGGACATGGAGGTTGCGGCCAAGGCGCTTCACGACAGATTCGGTTTGGCCAGATAAAACCGGGGAGGGAATGAACAATGGCTGTCTTCGGAACACTTCTGGTTGCCATGGTCACTCCGTTCAACAAGGACATGAGTCTTGACATCGCCGGTGCGAGGGAGCTGGCACGGCATCTGGTCGACAACGGCTGTGACGGGCTGGTGCTGGCGGGTTCTACCGGAGAGTCTCCGACTTTGACTTCAGCTGAGAAGATCTCTCTCTTTGAGGCCGTCGTAGAGGAGGTTGGTGGGAAAGCTGCAGTCATAGCAGGCACGGGAGGATACAGCACGGCTCAGAGCATCGAGTTGACTCGCGACGCCGAGAGGGTCGGGGTTGACGGCATAATGCTGGTGACCCCGTACTACAACAAGCCTCCTCAGAGGGCTCTGGTAGAGCACTTCTCTGCAATCGCTGCAGCGACCGCGCTTCCGGTCATTCTGTACAACATCCCGTCTCGGTCCGCGCGCAACATCGAACCGGACACCGTCGCTGCCCTGAGCCGCGTCAAGAACATAGTGGCCATAAAGGAAGCAAGTGGAGACATGGTTCAGGTGTCGCGGATTCGGGCCTTGGCTGCCTCCGATTTTGCCATATACAGCGGCAACGACACGGACACCTTGCCGATACTCTCGATCGGCGGGATCGGCGTGATAAGCGTAGCCGGGCACCTGATTCCGGGCATGATCAAGGACATGATAGAGGCCTACAAGTCAGGCCACAACACGAGAGCGAAAGATCTGCACATCAGGATGATGCCGTTGTTCGACGCGCTGTTCGCGGACACGAATCCCATACCGGTGAAATACGCGGTGAGCTTGATGGGGCTTCCTGCAGGTCCGCTTCGTCTGCCGCTCGTGCAGGTCCAGGATGAGACCGCCCGCAGAGTCAGAGAGGCTATGAGCGGTTTGGGCCTCATCTAGAGCTTCGTGCGGAGCACGGCGGGGACGTCTGAGACGCAAGCCGTTGTCGCCTTGAGAAGGGTCTCTCGGTAAGGTATAATATCATCCGGGAGTGCTAGTGAGGCTAGTCACACCTTCGAGAAGATGCCGATGCAGTGAAGCATAGCAGCCGGCTATTCCGAAGGCGTTTTTTTGCTGTTGCGTTGCAGCGGTCTTTTTGCAGTTGTCAGCTATAGAGTAGCGAGTCTTAGGCAGGTGATCCTGAGGAAAATGACTTCTGTCGCAAGAGAGAAGGTAGCGGTGATCCCTCTCGGCGGTATCGGCGAGATAGGGAAGAACATGTTCGTGATCAAGTACCGCAAAGACATGATCGTCATCGACTGCGGGCTGATGTTCCCTGAGGAAGAGATGCTCGGAGTCGATTTTGTCATTCCGGACATTTCGTATCTCAAGGAGCACGCTGATGAGATCCGGGGCATCTTCATAACCCATGGTCACGAGGATCACATCGGCGCACTTCCTTATGTCCTGAAGGAGCTTCCGGTGCCGGTGTACGGTCCGCGGCTCGCGCTTGCGCTGGTGGAAGAGAAGCTCAAAGAGAGGAATCAGCGCTTTCCGATAGAGCCGGTCTGCGTCAGCGCAGGGCAGAAGATAACCACGGGTCCATTCGAAATCGAGTTCATCCGAGTCAACCACAGTATCTCAGACGTCTTGGCCATGGCGGTGACGACTCCGGCAGGAGTGATCATTCACACGGCCGACTTCAAGTTCGACCAAACCCCCATTGACGGCGACGTAACTGACTACAGGAAGTTCGCAGAGTACGGAACCAAAGGCGTGCTCGTGCTTCTGTCGGACAGCACCAATGCTGAGAGACCGGGGTACACCCTGTCTGAACGCCAGGTGGGAGAGGCGTTCGATGAGGCGTTCAGGACGGCACCGGGCAGAATCGTTGTCGCGACATTCGCCTCCAACACCCATCGCATTCAACAAGTCATCGATGCAGCCTGTCACCATGGGAGAAAGGTCTGTCTGCTGGGCAGGAGCATGATCAATGTCGTCAGGATAGCTTGTGAGCTGGGCTATCTGTCGATCCCCGGCGGGATTCTCGTATCTGAGGACGAGATGCAGAAGATCCCGGACGACAGAATGGTGCTGCTGTCAACTGGCAGTCAGGGAGAGCCAATGGCCGCTCTCTCCAGGATGGCAATGGCCTCTCACAGGTCGGTTGCGATCAAGCGGGGAGACACAGTCATAGTCTCGGCATCAACTGTCCCGGGAAATGAGAAGCTGGTCGCAGCTAACATCAACAGGCTGTTCAAGCTCGGTGCAGAGGTCATATACGAAGCCTTCTCAGGAGTCCATGTCTCCGGGCACGGAAGTCAGGAGGAGCTGAAGCTCATGATCAACCTGACGCGGCCCCGGTACTTCATACCGATACACGGAGAGTACAGACACCTTGTGAAGCACGCCCGGCTCGCTCAGGAGGTCGGCATCCCCGAGGACAGGATCTTCATCCCTGAGATCGGCTCTATCCTCGAGTTCGACTCCCAGTCAGGGGCTTTGGCAGGACAGGTTCCGGGCGGATCGGTGCTTGTCGACGGGCTGGGCGTGGGCGATGTCGGCAATGTCGTGCTAAGAGACAGACGCCAGCTCTCGCAAGACGGCATAGTGGTTGTCATTGTTGCAATCGACAAGGCGACCGGATCCGTTCTCGGAGCTCCAGAGGTCATTACCCGAGGCTTTGTATACGTTCGCGAGTCAGAGGAGTTCATCGAAGCGACCAAGCAGCATGTCAGCAAATCGCTCGCGGAGTGTTGCGGTGGCTCGACCGTATCGGACTGGCAGGCGACGAAGGCTGCAGTCAGAGACTCGCTGGCTTCGTACTTCTACGAAAAGACTCAGCGCCAGCCGATGATTCTGCCGGTGATCGTCGAGATCTAGGGCTTGGCGCTCGCAGGCGCATGGAGGGATTGACGTGACCAACTTCGACGCGATCTTGCTCGGCCTGGTGCAAGGACTGACCGAGTTCCTGCCTGTGAGCAGCTCAGGGCATCTAGTGATCATCGGCAGCCTGTTGAACGTTGATGCGGCCGGGATCATCTTTGAGGTCATGGTGCACGTGGGCACTGCTCTCGCGGTGTGCGTATTCCTGCGCCGCGAGATAGCGCAGGTCTTTGCGGGACTGATCAGACTAATCAGAGCGGCTGGCAGCCGCTCGAGCCTGGCCAGGGTGATCAGGTCAGACGAAGGCGCGAGACTCGGGGCTCTGGTTGCGGTCGGGTCTATTCCGACTGCACTGATGGGCCTGTGCCTGAGCGAGGTGGCGGACAGGTTGTTCGAGAGTGTCCTGCCCGCAGGGTTGGGGCTGATAGTCACAGGCCTGGTGCTCCGCGTCGCGCAGCGTCATGACAAGGGCGACAAGGGCGTTCTTGACGTCAGCTGGCTGGACGCGGTGACAGTGGGCGTGGCTCAGGGTTTGGCGATCGCACCCGGCGTGTCGAGGTCCGGGGCCACGGTAGCCTGCTCGCTGATGAGGGGGATGTCGCGGCCAGTCGCAGCCCGGCTGTCGTTTCTCATGTCGATTCCTGTGATACTCGGAGCTGCTGTGTTGGAACTGGTGAAGTACACACCAGGCTCGGAAGCTGCGGTTGCATGGCTGCCACTCGTGCTCGGAGCGTCGGCTGCAGCCGCTTCAGGCTTCGTTGCAGTGAGTATATTCATGAAGCTGATCAACCAAGGCAGGCTCGCGGTATTCTCGTGGTACTGCTTCGCACTCGGCGCGGCGGCCTTGATCTGGTGGGCCGTATGAACTGCATGGCGGCCGGTTCAACGCTGCAGCGACTGCTGCCTCGCAGCGTCGATCGGCAGGAGAAGGTCGCCTTCGGTCGAAATGAGTTCGTGACGCGCTGTCTCCGAACGCGGGGTGCTCGTGTTCTGCGCGTCTGCAAAGTCGGCATTCTCGCGTGGTCTTTCGGAAGGAGATGAATCGGTGTACAGGTCCGTGATTTTCGGACTTCTTGGCGGACTAGGTCTTCTTCTCTATGGGATGTCCTTGATGGGCGATGGTCTGCAGAGGGCTGCAGGCGACCGAATGCGAAAAGTTCTAGAGGCACTTACAGGGAAAGTATGGAAAGGTGTAATAGTCGGAGCTGCAGTGACCGCAGCCGTCCAGAGCAGCAGCGCCACCACGGTGATGCTCGTCAGCTTCGTGAATGCAGGCATGATGACGCTGAACCAGGCCTTCGGCGTCATAATGGGGGCGAACATCGGCACAACTCTTACCCCGCAGATCATTGCCTTTAGGCTGACAGACTGGGCTCTGCCGGCCATAGGCATAGGGTTTCTCATCAGGCTGGTTGGGAAAAGAAGGTCTCACAGGCACTTCGGAAGCATAGTGCTTGGATTCGGACTACTGTTCCTGGGAATGGATGTCATGGCGGAGTCCGTAGGCACATTGAGCGACTCCCCTGTATTTGCAGACTGGATGGCGAGCCTGTCTCACAACCCGTTACTCGGCGTTCTCGTTGGTACGGTCGTCACCGCAGTCATCCAGAGCAGCGCAGCCACGATCGGTATCATTTTGGCGCTTGCAACACAGGGGCTCATTACCCTGGATGCAGCAATACCTGTGCTGTTCGGCTGCAACATCGGGACGTGTGCAACCGCGATTCTCGCAAGCATCGGAACGAATAGGACCGCCAGGCGGACGGCAATGGCACACGTTCTCTTCAATGCAGCGGGCTCGATCATATTCATCATCCTGCTCAGGCCGTTCACAGCCGCCGTACAGTCGATCAGCCAGACCGATAGCCTGCCAAGATTGATTGCCAATGCTCACTCGCTTTTCAACGTCGCGAACACCGTCGTCTGGCTGCCGCTTACGGGAGTCATGGTGCGCCTGGTGACCAGCATCGTGCGCGGTCCGGACGTCGAGATTGCAAAGGACGCCCGGTACCTCGACCATCGAATGCTCGAGAATCCATCCGTTGCCTTGAGGTTGGCGGTTAAGGAAATGACCCACATGGCCGACCTGGCCAAGCAGATGCTGCTCAAGACTCGTCAGGCTCTCTTCGACGGCACCACCGGCGTGCTGGACGAAGTCGACGATCTCGAGGACAAGGTCGACAGTCTCAAGGACCAGATCATCGTGTATCTCTCCACACTCGTGTCTCAGCGCGCTCTGACCGAACACCAGTCATCGACACTGGCAGGGCTCATGCACGCCATCAGCGACATAGAGAGAGTAGCTGACCACGTTGAGAACATAGCGGGCTATGCGCGTGAGAAGTCGGAGAAGAGTCTTCCGTTCTCGGAGACTGCTATTGCTGAGCTGACGGACATCTACGATCGGGTCGTAGAGCTGTTTGACATAAGTGTTGACGGCTTGGCTACATGGGATCGGTCGAAGCTGGACCGCGTGTGGGAGTTCGAGGACGCGATCGACGATTTGCAGGAGGACCTGCGCAACAACCATATAATCCGCCTCAACAAGGGGACATGCTATCCGGGATCGGGAGTCGTGTTCATCGAGGTGATCAACAATCTCGAGCGTATGGCTGACCACTGCATAAACATCGCCGAGGTAGTCTTCGAGCACAAGGGGCCGCCCTCATTCGACGGAAAGGCGTCCCGGGAACACGCCTCGGGCTTAGATGCGGCGGGCGCAAGCGATTAGGCGGCCTAACGAAAACTCGGGGTGGTTGTCGATGCTCAGGCCACTCAAACGAAGGCGTTCCAGGCGAACTCATACTGTGCCCGGACTTAGGACGGTCAAGAGAAGGGAGTCACTTGGCGCGTTCATTTCCCGAGAGGCGCTGGCGCTCGTCGTTTTGGCCTTCGGCCTGCTGAGCGCGGCATCGACCATCCGGCCTGCTTTGGTCGAGGGCTACGAAGTGACGGGAGCGGTCACTTCCTCGCTCCACCGCTTTTTCGCGCAGTGGTTTGGGGAGATGAGGGTAGTTCCCCCTCTGCTCATCAGCGTCTTGGGCGTCAGACTCCTCTTCGCTCCACCCACGGTCCGGTTGTACAAGGGCGCTCTAGGCGTCTACTTCGCAGCCTTTTCTGTCAGTTTCTTTCTTCACATGTTCAGATCGGGACATCAGGCGCCCGGCGGTTGGTATCCCGCAGGCCTGTTTGGGAAGTTCAACCACGACCTGCTGATTCCCTCGCTGTTTGACGCTTGGGGAGCTGCAATAGTGGTGAGCTGCGTCGCAGTAGTCGGCGTGTCATTGGCGCTTAACGTCCCTGCAGGCAAGCTCGTGGCCGGATTCGGTCGGTCGATATCCAGAGTCCTGCGGTCTCTCGCAGTGCGCTCTAAATCGTGGATCAGCTCACTGGGCCGTGTCTTCGCCGGTGTGCTGTCGTTTGTCTTCGCCCCGGCAAGACTTGCAGGGAAGCTGATCAAGAGGGCCTGGATGCGCGTCAGGATCAGCGGAGCAAGGCGTTCGGCCGGTTCCCCAGCGACGCTGGAGGCCGAAGGCGACAGGCCGGCTGCGCCTGGCCGCACAGCTGCCGGACGCGCACAGGGACACCGCGATCCGCTGGTCCGGCCTGTCCGAAGTGCGCCGCCTCACGATGAGGTAGAGAAAGAAGAACCCCAGACTGCCTCCGCCGAACAGACGGCGCAGAAGGAGCTGGAGACCAGAGACGCGGGTCGTCGGCGGGCGGCTGCCGCTCGTCTGAGTGAGGCACCGCTGTTTTCGCGAGAGGATTTGACGCCGCTTCCGCCACTCTCGCTCCTCAACGACCATCGCGATAGCGACCAAGCGCGCACGACTGATCAGAGCGAACTCCTCGTGAGGACTCTGAGGAGCTTCGACGTCGAAGCCCAAGTGATAAACAGAATGGTCGGGCCTGTGGTGACCAGGTACGAGCTCACCCCGGCTCCCGGCGAGCGTGTCAGCAAGATTGTCCGGCTGGCAGATGACATAGCTTTGTCTCTTGCCGCCGGAGGAATCCGCATCGAAGCGCCGATTCCTGGAAAGGCGGCCATCGGGATCGAGGTCCCCAACAAAGAACCGGCGCTCGTGGGTCTCAGGGAGATAGTCGAATCGCCCGAGTTTCAGAACTCGCGCTCGAAGCTCACGGTGGCGCTCGGAAAGGACATAGCCGGCCGCTGCGTCGTCGGAGACCTTGTGAGAATGGTGCACCTGCTGGTCGCGGGCGCCACCGGTTCAGGAAAATCCGTATGCCTCAACACGTTGATCGCGAGCATCCTGCTGAAGGCCACCCCTGATGAAGTCAAAATTCTCATGATAGACCCGAAGCGGGTAGAACTGACAGCCTACAACGGCATTCCTCACCTGATGGCGCCGGTGGTGACGGACCCCAAGAAGGCAGCCGGATACCTGCTGTGGGTCGTCGAACAGATGGAGAACAGGTACAAGCTGTTCCACGCGGCGGGCGTCAGGAACATCGAGCGCTACAACGAGCTGTGCGCCGCAGGGACTGATTTGGAAACCGAGGCGAAGCCTCTGCCTTACTACGTGGTTATTGTGGATGAGTTCGCAGACATGATGATGGTCGCTCAGCAGGAAGTGGAGGCGTCTGTTAACAGACTTGCCTTCATGGCCAGAGCGGCAGGGATCCACATCATCATGGCGACGCAGAGACCCTCGGCTGATATCGTGACAGGGATCATCAAGGCGAACATCCCGTCGAGGATCGCCTTTTCCGTGTCGTCCGGGATAGACTCGAGGATAATCCTCGACTCTGTCGGCGCAGAAAAGCTGCTCGGGAGAGGCGACATGCTCTACCTTCCGAACGGTGCGGCAAAGGCGATGCGGGTTCAGGGGGCGTATATCTCCGATGAGGAGATTCAGCGGCTGACCGATTACCTCAGGAACCTCGGCAAGCCGGAATACGAGGCCAAGAGCAGGGATCTCAAGGACCTCAAGAACGATGTCTCAACGGACGAGGGAGACGAGGAGGATGAGTACTTCCGAGAAGCAGTCAAACTCGTCATCGAGACCGGACAAGCGTCCGTATCTATGCTGCAGCGCAGATTCCCAATTGGATACTCCAGGGCTGGGCGGCTGATCGACGCTATGGAGGAGAAGGGGATAGTCGGCCCTCATGAGGGCAGCAAACCTCGGAAGATCCTCTACGAGCGTGGAGAGTGGCAGAAATGGCTGCCCGCGGACTCGGGCAGTGCGTACGCAGCCAGCAGCTCCGAGAGCGACCAGGACGATGAAACTGCATCCTCGAGTCCAACCGTGGGCGTAGAGTGAAGTGTTGGAGGCGAGCAAGTTGCGGGAGATCGGCGAGTTCCTCAGGAATGCCAGAGAAGCGAAAGGCATGACCCTGGAAGACGTTGAGCAGGTAACGAGGATACGCCGCAAATACCTCGAGGCGATCGAGAACGGCGACGCGAGCGAGATGCCCGGTGAGGTCCAGCTCAAGGGCTTTATTCGCAACTACGCGGTTGCTGTTGGGCTGGATCCGGCTGCGGTAATCAGGCGTTACCTCGAGTCGCGGGGCGCAGAGACCCCTGTCGACGACGGCGCACTGGGAGGCAGGAAGACGGAGATCCTGGTCGTTGAGGCGCGAAAGCCGCGCAAGCTGCTGATCGCAGTTGTCGCAGCGCTTCTGCTGGTGGTTGCAGCCGCAGTGCTGTACTACTTCCTGGTGTACAAAGCACAGCCTGCGGCCGGCAGCCTGTCGACCTTGCCTGCAGAGCCGCTGTTGCAAGTGTCCGGGCTGCACGAGCCTGTGAGCCCGCAATGACAGCGGGCCGCGGGAACTGTCGAGCGGCAGCGGCAAAAGAGGAAAGGCAACGGACTGCACGAATACGTTATCCGTCAGGGTTGACACAGGTGACTGACTACTGAGGAGGGGTTGCAGTGACGAAGGCGGACTTGATCTCTGCGGTTGCTGAAAATGTTGACCTCAAGAAAAAAGACGTGGAACGAGTCGTGAACTCAGTGTTCTCAACCATCGAGGCAGCACTTGCCAAGGGTGACAAGGTGCAGCTCGTGGGCTTCGGGACTTTCGTTGTCAGGAGGCGGCCTGCCCGGGTCGGAAGGAATCCTCAGACTGGAGAAGACATCAACATTCCCGAGACGACAGTGCCTGTCTTCAAGCCGGGCAAGTCTTTGAAGGACGCTGTGTCGTGACACTCCTCCGATTGGACTAAACTCGCGTCCCGTGTTTTCCTGTCCGTCACGTCGTCTGGACCCAACTGGTGGCTCGGGCGGGTGGCGGACGTTGTTTGCAGGGACTCAGGATAGACTGTATGCGGTTGGTGAATTGACTGGTTGGGCAAACTACGTACAAGAAGGGGCTGAACGGCATGGCTGAAGTAGAACTCAACGACACGAATTTCGAGCGGGAGGTCCTGCAATCGACGCAGCCCGTGTTGGTGGATTTCTGGGCTCAATGGTGCGCTCCGTGCAGGATGATGAGCCCTATAATATCCGAGCTTGCGAATGAGAACGACAAGGTCAAGATCGGGAAACTCGACGTCGACAATAATCCCGTGACCGCTTCCCAGTACGGCGTCATGAGTATACCGACCCTGATCTTCTTCAAGAACGGACAGGTAGTGGACAAACTGGTTGGCGTCCGCTCCAAGGCGGAACTGCAGAAGCGGCTCGACAGCCTTCTGTAGTGGTCTCTGCGGAAGCGGAACCAGGAGCCGTGCCGATGGGGCAGACTGTGGACATCCTGAACCTCAGCAACTGCGAGCTCGATGCCTGGCTGCAGGCAAGAGGTCATCCTTCGTACAGGAGAAAACAGGTACTCTCTTGGGTGTTTCAACAGCTGGTCACGGATTTCAACGAGATGACCAATTTGCCGCAGAACCTGAGAGAGGAGCTGCAAGGCTCGTTTCACGTCGAAGGAAGCCGAGTGCTGGCTGTCAGCGAATCGTCAGACGGCTCGACTGCGAAGCTGCTGATCGCTCTCCAAGACGGTCAGAAGATTGAGACAGTGCGGATGCTGTACAAATTCGGGTACTCCGTATGCGTCTCGTCTCAGGTCGGGTGCAAGGTGGGATGTCCGTTCTGTGCTTCGGGAGCAGGCGGATTCGTGAGAAACCTGTCTGCAGGAGAGATGCTCGCTCAGGTTCTCTGCGCGAACAGGAGTCTGGCGGGGAGTGGCAGAGTCTCGAGCCTAGTTGTGATGGGGATGGGCGAGCCGCTCGACAACTTCGACAACTTGGTGAGGTTCCTGGACCTGGCGCATGATCGAGAGAGGCTGGGCTTGAGCTACAGGCACATGACTGTATCGACCGCCGGGCTGGTTCCGCGAATCCTGGATTTGGCGGCTCTGAGGCTTCCGATCACCCTCGCGATTTCCCTGCACGCGGCCACCGACTCGCTCAGGGACAGGTTGGTGCCGCTGAACCGAGCCTATCCGCTAGCAGCTCTGATCGAAGCAGCCGATGCCTATGTGAGCACGACGGGAAGGCGGATAACGTTCGAATACGCGCTCATACAAGATGTCAACGATTCGCTCGAATGTGCGCGGCAGCTGGCGAGGCTCGTCCGGGGCATGAAGTGCCATGTGAACCTGATACCGCTGAACCCGGTCGAAGGAGTCTCGATGTCGAGGAGCGTCCGCCGGGACGAGTTTGCCGCAGTCCTCGCTGAAGAACGAATCGAGGTGACTGTGAGGCGCGAACTCGGCCTTGACATAGACGCCGCGTGCGGTCAGCTGCGCCGCAGGCTCGCCGAACCTTGACTGGCGTATCTCAAAAACGCTAAGATAGAAATGGTCGTTGTGCCGCTTTGCTGGAGTGGCCGGTAACTCGTTCTGGGTTGAGGGGAACGGGAATGAGGTTTGTAATAGGTCACCAGAGCGACCGAGGATTGGTCAGAGAAACCAACGAAGACGCGTTCTTCGTGAGTGATCGTTGCCTGGCTGTGGCCGACGGCATGGGAGGACACCGAGCCGGAGAGGTAGCCAGCAAGATGGCAATGGATGTGCTCGATGCGCTCGAATCCATGCCCTCGACTGACTCCGGATGGCGCGACCTGGTCGTCCAGATCAACCGCACGGTGCTGGACGCCGCCCGCCTTGACCGCCGCTACAGGGGCATGGGAACGACGCTCACTCTTGCAGCACTGGTGGATGTCGAGCTGGTTGTCGTCCATGTCGGAGACAGCCGGGCCTACGTCGCGAGTGGAGGCCGGATAAAGCAGCTGACTGAGGATCACTCTCTTGTTCAGACTCTTGTGTCTGCTGGCACGATTACTGAAGAAGAGGCAATGCGGCATCACAGCCGCAACGTGATCACGAGCGCTATCGGGGTGGAGGGAGACCTCAGAATCGACGTGGTCAGGACCAAGGTCCGGCCATCCGATGTTGTTGTCGTATGCACCGACGGACTCAGCAGTCTGGTTACACGGAAAGAGATACTGGCGATGATCACGGAGGCGACGCGGTCCGCGGCTCCCGACGACTGCCCTCAGGTGGTTGCGGACATGCTGGTGTCAAAGGCGCTTGAGCGAGGTGGATATGACAACGTAACCGCGATCGTAGGACGGGTCGAGCCGTGAAGGCGAAAGGTGACGCTTGATGGTTGGACGCCTGTTGGGTGGCAGGTACAGGGTAATAGATAAAATTGGCGAGGGCGGAATGGCCGTCGTCTACAAGGCTCAGTGCACTCTGCTCAATCGCATCGTAGCGGTCAAAGTCCTGAAGGCCCAGTACGGGAGCGATTCTGACTTCGTCGAGCGTTTCAGGAGAGAGGCGCAGTCTGCGGCGAGCCTGAGCCACCCCAACGTCGTCAACGTGTACGATGTTGGGACTGACAATGGAAGCCACTACATTGTCATGGAATACGTGCGAGGAAGAACCCTTAAGGACATAGTAAAGAGGGGGGCACCTCTCCGCATCCGCGATGCGATAGCATACAGCTGTCAGATCCTGCTCGCATTGGACCACGCCCATTCGAACTCAATTGTCCACAGAGATATCAAACCGCACAACATCATAGTGACAGACGAGGGAGACATAAAGGTCACCGACTTCGGCATAGCCCGTGCGACGAACGCGGGCAGTCTGACGGAAGCCGGAGTGATCATGGGCACTGTTGCGTACTTCTCCCCGGAGCAGGCGAAGGGAAAGGATATCGGACCTCAGTCAGACATATACTCCCTCGGCATAGTGATGTACGAAATGCTCACCGGACGCGTCCCGTTCAGAGGCGACAGCGCAATATCTGTCGCTCTTCAGCACATCCAGGATGAGCCACGGCTTCCGAGCCGGATCAATCCAGCTATCCCGAGGACCCTCGAGCGAGTCGTCCTGAAGGCGATTGCCAAGGATCCGCGAGACAGGTATGTCACGGCATTGGCGATGCTCGAGGACCTGCGGTCGATCGAGCCTCCGGACGAGAGTCTCGAGCGCATGGTTAGAGGGGCAAGGGATGTCCGGGCAGCAGAGTCCGACGAGCCTATGGACACAGAGCAGGAGGCGCGGACGATCGATCTGGGTCTCGAAGGCCAGGTCGACAGGTCGGTGCGCCAGGCGCTGGCCGAGCGGCGAAGTGCAGTGGAGGCCTCGCCTGCGATTGAGGGTGCGGCCCCTGCCGCCGCTGTCCGGTCGGACAAGCCTAGTAAGACGCAGGCCGGAAAGGGATCGTTGCGCAGGGCTGTGCTGTTCATATTCGCGATGCTGGGATTCCTTGCGATCGGCTTTGCGGCTGCATATGCACTCAGGAGTTTCTTCGAGATTCCAGAAGTCAGCGCGCCGGATCTGGTGGCCAAGCATCGAAGCGAGGCGGAACGCCTGGCAAGCGCGCTGGGTCTCAAGATAGAGATCCTCAATAGGGAGTACAACGACAGAATCGAAGTGGACCATGTGCTCGCCCAGAGCCCTGCGCCCGGGACTCTGCTCAAGAGGGGCAACAGCATCAAGCTGACCATCAGCAACGGGATCAAACTGACAAGCGTGCCAAACGTCCTTGGGATGACTAGGCGGGATGCGGAGGTAGCGCTCAACGAGAAAGGACTGTCAATCGAGGCTTACGAGTATGAGTATAATGACAGTGTGCCGAGAGGCCGTGTCATCGCGCAGGAGCCTGAGTCGTCGCGCACTGTGGCGTACAACTCCGGCGTAAGGCTGCTCTTCAGCAGCGGTCCCCGCCCCGAGTCCGTGGTAGTGCCGAGCGTCATAGGATTGACTGCCGAGTACGCCACACAGCTTCTCGAGGAATCCGGCCTGGAGGTAACTCACGAGTATGAGATAAACCGTGTCTATCCGGACGGCACGGTATCCAGCCAGAAACCTGAGCCGGGTGAGGAAGTGCAGCCGGGCATGGCAGTCGTCCTCACTATCGCGAAGGCAGTTGGGGCGGCGGGCGGCACAAGGGAGTCTGCGGTCCCGGCCGCATATCAGAAGGTCACCTATACCGTCGCGGGGCCCGAAGGTGCAAACGACGGAGAGCCTGCGATCGCTCAACTGATAGAGATCAGAGTCAAGGACTTCTACGGGACGACGATTCCGTATACCAGATGGCACAAGCCTGGCGACGTGGTGGTGCAGCCGATCCTGGTTCACGGCGACTGGACGATTCAGGTGTGTCAAGACGGAGTGGTCGTGCTCGAGCAGAAGGGCACAGTCAACTAGCGCGGCACGTTGAGCCGGCGCGGGCCGACATTCAGGAGGGGTGGCATGCAGAGTCGAGGAACCGTGATACGAGCATATGGAGGCTTCTTCTTTGTGCTCACAGAATCCGGATCCCTGACCTGCAGACCCAGAGGTAAACTCAGGCTTACCGAGGGCGAGATCATTGTCGGCGACACAGTCGAGGTGACGATGACCGGTGAGGGGACAGCCGTCATAGAGAGAGTCCTCGACAGAAAGGTCGAACTGCACAGACCCAGAATCGCAAACGTGGAACTCGCAGTCGTCGTTGTGGCAGCCCGCGATCCGGATCCTTCACCGTTCCTAATAGATCGATATTTGACCGTCATAGCCCATGCCGGGCTGGAGACGGTTCTCTGCATCAACAAGATCGATCTTGCAGACCGCTCAGAGGTCGACTCGCTGTCGCACATGTACCGACGAGCCGGTCTCGACGTGCTGACCACTGCCGCCATATACGGCCAGGGAGTAGACGAGCTGGCGCTCAGGCTGTCCGGAACTACGTGTGTGCTCGCAGGACCATCGGGAACCGGCAAGTCGGCTCTGCTCAAAGCGCTGTGTCCCGGCGTCGACGCGGTGGTCGGTGAGGTCAGCCGCAAGACCCGCCGAGGAAAGCACACTACCAGGTTCGTTCAACTCGTGCCGCTTCCTTCAGGCGGGCTGATCGCCGATTCTCCCGGCTTTTCCTACCTGCGACTCGGCGATATCCGTCCCGATGAGCTCAGGGTGTTGTTCCCCGGGTTCGAGAAGCTAGCCCGGACATGCAGGTTCAGCTCGTGCCTGCACAGAGACGAACCGGGGTGTGAAATCAAAGATGCTGTAGCCGACGGCAGGATCAGCGAGACCCGCTACGAGAACTACCTGGAGCTGCTCAGAGAGATCGAGTCGTACCAGAGGTGAACGCCGCTGTGATCAAGATCGCTGCATCGATTCTGGCCGCGGACCCGTTGAACATCGCTCGAGACGTAGCTCGTGCTGCGAATGCAGACTATCTGCATGTGGACGTGATGGACGGCAGATTTGTCCCGAACGTCACGTTCGGCCCCTCGCTGGTGCAGGCTCTCCGCCGTGAGACCGATCGGTTCCTCGACGTCCATCTGATGGTAGAGTCGCCCGAGAACCTCATCCTGAGCTTCGCAGAGGCGGGCGCGGACAGCATAACGGTTCACGCTGAGCTGCTTCCTCGACTGCATCGCCTGCTGCAGACCATACAGGGCCTCAACTGCCGTGCGGCGGTTGCGCTGAACCCTGGGACGCCGGTGCTGGTGGCTCGCGAGGTTCTGAGCGCAGTGTCGATGGTCCTGGTGATGACTGTGAATCCCGGATACGGCGGGCAAACGCTCATTCCGGAGACGCTCAGGAAGGTCACAGAACTCGCGGAACTGAGAGAGTCGCTCGGGCTGTCCTTTGACATCGAGGTGGACGGCGGCGTCACTCTCGAAAATGTCCACGACTTCGCTGCTGCGGGCGCAGATGTGATCGTGGCAGGAACGGCAGTGTTCGAGGCTGGCGACCCCGCAGAGGCAGTTGCCAGACTTCGTTCGTCAGCTGAGGCTCACAGACGGGTGAGCAGATAGCAAACGAAATGTCATGCTCCGAGGAGACGACAGACTGAAGCGATCAGGTCTATGTAAGAATCTGCAATGTCTGATGTCTTGCGCGCCCTCAGGAACTCCCTCCCATCCAGACCCGAAAGTGTCATCCCACCCGGGAGGATAGGCCCTCCAAGCCGTCGAAATACCAGCTAAACTACGTTATACTGCGTATTGTAAGACACTCGGTGCGCGAAAGGCTCGACGAGTCAATCGTTCTGCAACCTGATCGGACGGTCAGGTTGGGCAGCAGACTGGAGGTGGCGCGTTGAGGGTCTTTGGTGTCAACATACTGGCCGTTTTTGTCGTGTTCGCTCTTGCCCTATCTGGACTCGTGTATGCGAGGGAGTACGAGCGAGCTGTCAACGTAGATAACCCTCTGGACGAGATGCTCGAGTCAGAACAGTGGATTGACAGACACGTGCTGGACAGCCGAAGGAGCGAGCTGGTGATCTACTCCCACTGGTCAGACGCGATGCCCGCGCGCCTGAGAGATCTGCTCGAGCGGGTTTCTGAGATCGCAGGCGACCGCTACCGACTGATCAGGGTCGTCGATGCTCGCACCCCTGAGCTCGAGGAGCTCTTCTACAGCGCTCACCTTGCGGTCAACCAAGGGCTTGCCACCGGCGATTACTTGTCGATGCAGCGCGAACTCAATGCCCTCTCTGATCGGGAGCAGCTTGACTCCATCAAGGCGTGGGTGTCGAACGGGTCGGCGGTGGTTCTCATCAAGCGCGGCAGCCACTTCATGTACGAGTCTGTAGGCGGCGACATCGCAGGTGACTCATATTCGACAGTGAGGTTCGAAGGACCATGAGAGGACTTCGGCGCCTTTTTGGCAGCATGCTGATAGAGATCGTGATAGGGGTGGGCTGTGCAGTTCTCGCGCTGCTGGTCCTCGAAGGGGTGAGCGTAGGGCCGTTTTTCCTCGTCGGAGGGCTCGCAGTCATGGTCTATCTGCTGTTCGGCAGCAGGCCGGGCGCGCAGAGCCTCAACGGGCTCCAGAGCGCCTCGTCCGGAGACATTCCGAGCATCGGATTTGATGACATCGGAGGACAGGAAAGCGCCAAGCGCGAGGTGTGCGAAGGTCTGGACTTCATGGGCGACCTCAAGAAGACGACAGAACTCGGTATACGGCCGCTCAAAGGCCTTCTACTGATCGGTCCTCCCGGCACCGGAAAGACGATGCTGGCGAAAGCTGCTGCGAACTACACCGGTTCTGTGTTCATATCCGTGAGCGGCAGTGAATTCGTCGAGGTCTACGCTGGTGTCGGCGCCAAGAGAGTGAGGCAGGTTTTCAGCAAAGCCCGCCAGAAGGCGATGAGGGGCAACGGCAAGGCCGTGATATTCATAGACGAGATCGACGTGCTGGGAGGACAGAGAGGCAAGAACTTCAGCCACCTCGAATACGACCAGACTCTGAACCAGCTCCTTGTCGAGATGGACGGTATCAACTCGAACGACGGTGCTCGCGTGCTCGTGATCGGGGCCACGAACAGGGTGGATCTCCTCGATCCGGCGCTGTTGCGCCCTGGACGATTTGACAGAGTGGTCAGGGTGGATCTGCCGGAGAAGAGCGGCAGGTTGAAGATCCTGCAGATACACACGAGAAACAAGCCGCTGGCCGATGACGTCGATCTCGAGGCGATTGCGGAGGAGACATACGGGTTCTCAGGCGCCCACCTCGAGAGCCTCGCAAACGAAGCCGCGATCCTCGCACTGAGATCGTCCGACGACCAGGTGAGAATGGCTCACTT
>JAAYAB010000286.1 GCA_012719595.1 Bacillota bacterium | reverse complement strand
GAAGGAGGTGGTGGAGGAGCGGGTTATCCATTGCTGCCGTCTAAGAAGGGGCTGAGATCTCACTAGAGCCGGAAAGGAGATGCGAAAATGCGGAAGACCAGTCGTATCTGGATCACTCTGTTGGCGATGGCGTGCATTGTGGCACTCTCGAGCGCTGCCGTCCTGGCAGAGGGAGAGAAGACGAAGATCCTGTATGCTGGCTGGGCGTGGCCCGGGAATCAGTCGCAGGAGCCGCGCATCAAGGCATTTCAGGAGGCAAACCCAGACATCGAGGTCGAGTACCTGTACATTCCTCTCGAGGAGTACCCACAGAGGCTGACGGCGATGGCTGCAGCAGGAGAGCTTCCGGACGTACTCTGGACATTTGACACCTACCGCTATGTGATCAATGGGTGGCTCGAGGATCTCACCCCGTGGCTCGAGGCTGACCCTACCTGGGATCCTGATCTTTTCTGGGGCAATTCTCTGAGTCCGGGCACCATCCGAGGACGTCTCTTTAGTCTCCCGTTCCAGCTGCAGTGCGGCATGATTGCAGTGAACAAGGATGTTCTAAATAGGTTCAACCTGCGGATGCCGGATCCAGACTGGACCTGGGAGGACTTGTGGAACCTGTCGCTCAGGATGAACAGGCCGGCGCAGAATGAGTATGGCATGGAAGACGCCTACTGGACATGGGAGTTCTACTCCCCAGCCTGGTCTGACAAGATCACCTGGATGGGCCTCTCGCTGGATGGAACCAGATTCCTCTATGATGATCCCGATGTCGCTGAGGCGATGAAGTGGAGCGTTGAGTTCGAGCGGACGAACACGGCAGAGAGTCTCGGACTTGCCGACGGGTCTCGGCCGGACGCCTGGGGCCATGAGGCCTTCATAGAGGCGTATGGCAACGTGGCACCGTTTGAGCAGAGCAAAGCCGGGTTTAGGTGGGATTGGAGCTGGAGCTTCGGCTGGTGGCATGACAATTGGGAATTCGATTACGCCGTGCTTCCGAGCCCTGTGGGACCTGCCAGGCAGGTGACTCCTCTCATCACGGATAATATGGGCATGAGCGCCAGCAGCAAGAACAAGGAGGCCGCCTTCAGATTCCTCAGATGGATGACCTATGACATAGACGCTTGGAAGACGAGAATGATCGTAGAGACGCCTGTGCCCATGAGCATGCCGGTGATCAATGACGAGAGCGTTTGGGATTTGTACCTGAGCAACGAGGCTGTGCCTGAGGGTATGGCAGCGGTCGTGGAGACCCTTGAGAACGGCTTGGTTGAACCAGGCAGGAGCATACCTGGTGTCTCAGAGGCGTATGGAATCATCACGCCTGAGCGAGATCAGGTGAGGATGGGCCGCGCGAACTACGACGATCGATTCCCGACGATCGTAAACGACCAGATCAACCAACTCCTTGCTGACACTCAGGCGGCTGTGAACGAGGCATTGGACGAGGTTCTTGGCCGATAGACTACTCTCACCGTTTTGCTAGCCGATCACTGATTGCGATCGAGTCATCCCTGCCGTCGCCGGGCGACGCAGGGATGGCTCGATCAGGCCGCAAAGGCATTCCGAAAGCCCGTCGCGGGGGGAAGCGCATGCGGAGGTCCGTACTCGATGTGGCCCGTTTCGGCGCAACAGCAGTAGCCGTAGTCGCCCTAGCCATAGCGCCTGCAGCGTGGTCACTCACGAGCTTGACCGCAGATTGGTCACTAGCGGGTACAGCGATTGCCGCTGGTGTCGAGGCTAGTCGCTACGATGTGCTGCCTGTCACCGGCGTCCATCCGTATTCGACTGCACTGCAGCGGTGGCACAGCTCGGGTCAGCGGGATGTCCCGCAAGACGCCGGCGAGATCCATGTCGCAGCAACGGACTACTCAGCGATCTCCGATGCAGCCGCATTCGTGAAAGCGGGCTTTGGCAGTCTCGATTGGGGAGGCTCGACCGGATGGGTCGAATATGAGGTTCAGGTGGATACCCCGGGACTGTACTGCCTCCGAATCGACTACACACCAAAGGACGACGGGATTGCCGACATCGAGAGAGCAATCAGGGTGGACGGCTCCTTTCCCTTTGAAGAGGCAAGACGACTCATACTTGATCGGAGATGGCGAAACGAGAGATACCCCTTTGATCGGGACGAGTTCAACAACGAGATCCGAGCTCGGCAGGAACAGGTGTTTCAGAGAGAAAGCAAGCTGCTCGATGACGCCAACGGAAGGCATAGCGAGCCGTTCCGCTGGTATTTTGACGCTGGACGGCACACGATTCGGATTGAAGGCCTGAGGTCCGGCGTGATCCTCCACCGGATCTCCCTGGTCGCACCGCCAGTCATTTCTCCCTATGTCGCGCCGGGCGACCTCGACGTTTCTCACGCCTCTGGATGGATGGTCTCAATCGAAGCTGAGAATCCTTCTTCGAAATCGCACTCATCAGTCATGGCCGCCGCAGGCGGCGATCCCATAGTCTCCCCACGGGAAGACGGAGTTACTCTGTACAACACGCTTTCGTGGAAAAAGGGAGGCGAGTGGGCAGAGTGGTCGTTCGAGGTGCCGCGTGACGGCTACTATCAGATCGGCTTCAGATTCCGTCAAAACATCAAACAGGGAATGCCGGCACACCGCACTATTCTGATTGATGGCAAAGTCCCCTTTGAGGAGTTCATGGCCTACCCGTTCAGGTATGACTATGAGTGGCAGTCGAGCTGGGTCACGAATTCGGAAGGCAGACCCTGTCTGGTCTGGCTGAGCGCAGGGCGGCACGTGATTCGCTTGGTAGCCGACAACTCACCGATGCGGCCCACCTTGGACGCGATCGTGAACGTCATTACGGACCTGCGAGATCTCTCTCTGACAATCAAGATGGCGACCGGTGGGACCGTCGATCGATATCGCGATTGGGATCTGGAGCAACAGATCCCGGACGCGGAGAGCCGCTTGAGGTCGAGTGCAAGGCGCCTGCGTGACGAGTACGATCGGCTCTTGCAGCTAGCCGGACACACTCCCGACTCAGCTGCTCCGCTTCTCGTATGTGCAGCCCAGCTCGATGACCTGGCCGACAGGATGGACCTCCTTCCTCTGAGATACAGGCAACTGTCACTCGATGGGGGATCAGTGGCAGAAGTGCTTGGCAATGCGATGATCGCATTGCAGGAGGAGCCTCTGCAGATAGATCAGGTGTACATAGCAGATCCGGAAGCCCAGCTACCCCCTGCGAGGAGCAGCCTCCTGACTAGACTGTGGGTCACGATAAGCAATTTCATCCGATCGTTCGGAAGGGACTACGATGCGGTCGGCAAGGGTGACGAGGATGCCTTGACCATCTGGGTGGGCAGAGGACGGGACTACGTCTCGCTGATGCAGCAGCTCACGGATAGAGATTTCACTCCCAGGACCGGGATCAGAGTGGCGTTCAGCGTCATGCCCAGAGAGGATCAGCTGATTCTCGCCAATTCTGCGGGCGAGCCACCCGATTTGGCGACAGGTGTCTACTTTCCGACGCCCGTCACTTTGGCGAGTCGCAACGCACTGGTGGATCTCACTACATTCGATGACTATGAGGAGGTCGTCAGCAGGTTCCACCCTGGCGCGTTGGTGTCATACCAGTATCTCGGCGGAGTCTACGCGCTCCCTGAGACGCAGAATTTCTGGGTGCTCTTCTACAGGAGAGACATCATCGAAGCTCTGGAGATACGGCTCCCGGACACTTGGGACGATGTCGTATCCATCCTACCGCTGCTCCAGCAGAGAGGCATGAATTTCTACATTCCTGTCTCCGCAGGGACGGGAGTCAAGTCTATAGTGGTGACTGCGCCGTTCATCCTGCAGGAGGGTGCGGAACTCTACCAGAATGGCGGTCTGAGATCCGGGCTCTCCACGCCCGAGGCCCTCAGGGGATTTCGTCGCATGGTCGAGCTGTACACCACCTATAGCATAGACCAGTTCGTCGCAGTGGTCTTCCAAAACCTCAGGTCAGGAGACATCCCGATCGGGGTCTCCGACTACCTGACCTATACTCAGCTGAAGGCTGCCGCTCCGGAGCTGGAAGGGCTGTGGGGTATCGCTCCGATGCCGGGGGTGGTCCGCGAGGATGGGCAAGTGGCCAGATGGGCACCAGGAGCATCCCACGCAGCGATCATGTTCCGGGCAAGCGAGAGACAGGAGCAGGCGTGGGAGTGGCTCAAGTGGTGGACCTCTGCAGAGACCCAGGCCACCTACGGCAACGAGGTTGAGGCATTGTTTGGGCCCGGATACAGGTGGAACACTGCCAACCTCGAGGCCATCGCGCAGATCCCGTGGACCGAAGAGGAGCTTCGAGCCATTCGAGATCAGTGGAAATGGCTCAAGGACATTCCACAGGTGCCTGGAGGATACATGCTAGAGCGCGAACTCAGCTTCGCATGGAACAGGGCAGTGATCGGCACGGCGAGCGGCATTCAGAATCCGCGCCAAGCGCTCGAGGAGGCTGACCGCAACATCAGCAGAGAACTGCTGCGCAAACAGCTCGAGTTTGGACTTGTCGATGAGCAAGGGAATCCTCTGCGCAGGCTGGAGCTGCCACTGATCACGGAACCTTGGGACGTAGGGCAGGAGGACGTGCGATGAGCCATTTGGACAGCTTGGGAGGCACTTCATCACAACGCAGGCACCTCAAGGCCGGGTCTGCACAGCGGATCCGAGAGTTTGCGATCCGCGTCTGGCGTTGCCGGGTCTCCTACGCCCTCGTGGCGCCATTTTTCGTCTGCTTCGCAGTCTTCATACTCGTGCCGGTCATCGCTGCCATCGTCTTGTCGCTCACCTTCTTCAACACGATCGAACCGCCCCGGTTCATCGGTCTCAGGAACTACGTCACTCTGCTCACCGAGGACGATGTGTTCATGACCATGGTGCTGCCCAACACTTTTCGATTCGCTGTGGTCGTCGGCCCCGGTGGATATGTGGCATCGTTTATCCTTGCCTGGCTGGTTGCACAGATCAAGGGGAAGTTCCGAACTCTGCTGACCCTCTCGCTCTACACTCCCTCGATGGCTGCCCCGGTAGCGATGTCAGCGATATGGCTCGTGATGTTCAGCGGCGACCGGATCGGGTATCTGAACAGTTTTCTGATGAACATCGGTATCCTGAACGAACCGATCAACTGGGTTCACGATCCGGCATGGCTCATGACAGTGATGATGATAGTCACGCTCTGGGGAAGCATGGGCGTTGGGTTCCTCGCGATGATGGCGGGCATTCTCAACGTGGATCCGACCTTGTACGAGGCCGGCAGGATCGACGGTGTCCGCAACAGACTTCAGGAAATCATGTATATCACAGTACCGGCGGTCAAGCCTCAGATGCTCTTCGGCGCGGTCATGTCAATCGTCGGCACTCTGCAGGCAGGTTCGATCGGAGTGACACTCTCCGGTCAGAACCCAACTCCGCAGTATGCTGGTCAGCTCGTTCTCAACCACATAGACGACTACGCATTCATCAGGTACGAGATGGGCTATGCTGCCGCAGTCTCGGTGGTGCTGTTGGTTGTGATGTACCTGACCAACAAACTCGCGTGGGCCCTCTTTGGTCCAAGGGGGGATGACTAGTGCGAGTGGCGGGGCGATCGATTCGGATTGACACCACCCAGGTCATCATTGGTCTTCTGCTGACGTTGCTGGCTGCCTTCATGGCGCTCCCGATCGTGTTCATATTCATGCAAGCGTTCAAGCCGCTGAGCGAGCTGTTCCTATACCCGCCCCGCTTCTACGTCATGAATCCGACACTCCAGAACTTCAGCAGGTTGCTCACGACTCTGGACGTCGCAGTGGTACCCGCGGTTCGGTATGTGTTCAACAGTGTAATCGCGACGGCGGCTGCGGTCACAGCCGTGCTGTTCGTCAGCACTACGGTCGCCTATGCCCTGTCCAAACACGATTTCCCAGGCAGAAAGCTGATCCTGGACATGACGATCGTCGCGCTCATGTTTGCACCACAGGCTGTCTTGATTCCGAGGTTCCTGCTCATCCAGAGGTTGCACCTGTACAACACCTACTTCGCGCACGTGCTGCCATTCGTGGCTGCCCCGGTCAGTGTGTTCTTGCTGAAGCAGTTCATAGACCAGGTGCCAGATGAGATGATATTGGCGGCCAGGGTGGACGGTGCAAGCGAGTGGCAGATCATATTCAGGGTAGTAGCTCCGATATGTCGTCCTGCCTTGGCTACCGTAGGTCTTCTGGCCTTCCAGGGTGTGTGGAACAGCATGGAGACATCGACTTACTACATACGAAGTGAGGCGATGAAGACGCTTCCATTCTTCCTCGGGACCCTGACATCGGCAATGACCAACAATGTGGCAGGTCAAGGTGCAGCGGCGGCGGCGGGGCTGTTGATGTTTCTGCCGAATCTGCTGATGTTTCTAGTGCTTCAGAGTAAGGTTGTTCAGACGATGGCGCACTCAGGACTCAAGTGAGGAGTGGAGTATGAGAATCGGTCGGTGCCATGGAGTCTATACGGTTTTCATGCTCATTGCCCTGGCCCTGTCGGGCGGACCGGCGGCGAGGGCTGCTGTCCCATACCCTTCGTTCAGCTTTGATGCCTGGAACGAGCGAGTGCCGTGCCCTGCACCCTATGAGCCAGTGAACCTCGTGGACGGATATGACATCCGGCAGGAGGACAAATACTCGCTCTCGGGTTGGGCAGTGGTACCGCTGAACCAGCCTGCTGGGCTCGACTTCGACAGTCGAGGCCATTTGTACGTTGCAGATGCAGGAAACAGCAGGATAGTGGAGTTTGATCGAGACTTCCGCTTTGTCCAGTCGATAGGTGGAAGCAGCGGCAAGTCCAGGTTGAACAGGCCTCAAGGTGTGTTCGTCAGCGACGACGGCTTGATCTACGTTGCGGACACCGGAAACAGAAGGGTTGTCAAGTTCGCGGCAGACGGTACATTTCTGCAGGAGTACATGCGTCCGCAGTCGAGCGTGTTCGGTGACTCGTACAGATTCGCACCGGTGTCTGTCGTAGTGGATCGGCGAGGCAACCTCTATGTCGTGACTGAGGGAGGATACAGAGGGCTTGTCTGCCTCGCTCAGGACGGCACTTTCTTGGGCTTCTTTGGGGGCAATCAGTCAGGCTTTGACCTGATGTGGGTCATCAAGCGACTGTTTTTCACTGACGAGCAGCTGCGTCAGGAAGCGAGGCGCTTGCCGGGCTCGCCGGTGTGCGCTGCCATCGACAAGAACGGATTGATCTACACTGCCACGACCGGCGTGAACCATGGCCAGATCAAGCGGTTCAGCCTCGGAGGAATCAACACGATTCCTGACATTGACTACGGTGACAGAGGCATGCGCGTGGGCACCTCACGTTTCACTGGAATCGATGTTGACGCTCAAGGCTTCATAACCGCCGTCGATTCCAACAGCGGGCAGGTATTCCAGTACACTCCCAGAGGAGATCTGCTTTACGTGTTCGGCTGGAAGGGCATAGCCTATGTGGATCGCATGGGTGTGCTCAATCAAGCCTCCGGACTTGCGGTCAGGGACGACGGCATCATCGCCGTTGCTGACTCGCGAGCGAGCAATATCCACATATTCCAGCCGACCGAGTTCGCGAGGGCGGTCCAGACGGCGGTCAGCCTGTATGAAGACGGGCTGTATCAGGAGAGCAGACGGCACTGGGAGCAGGTCCTCAGGATGGATGCGAACTACGATCTCGCACACAAAGGGCTTGCGAGGGCCGCGTATCAGGAGGGCGACTGGCAGGAGGCGATGAATGAGTTCCGCCTCGCGGCGGACAGACATGGGTACTCAGAGAGTTTCTGGTGGGCCAGGCGAGAGTGGCTCCTCGAGTACGCGGACACGGTGCTGATCACTGCGGTCGCGGTGTGGCTCTGTGGCTATGTCGGCTTTAGGCTGTGGCGGAAGGCATCGGGCAGGACGAAACGTCGAGACTACAAGGTGCACAGGTATGTACGAGACCTCATGCACGCTGTCCGAGTCCTCACGAGACCCGCGGACGCCTTCTATGAGATCAGGTGGGAGGGCAAAGGCTCTGTGCCTGTCGCCATAGCGCTCGTCGGGGCCGCCTTCGCCACAAGGCTGCTCGAACTCTACAAGACGAACCTGATCTTCCTCACCGTAGACGTGGAGCGGATCAACGTAGCTCAGCAGGCAATGGTGTTCGTACTGCCTTTTGCCCTCTGGGTGCTGGCGAATCACTTGGTCAGCTCGCTCAAGTCAGGAGAGGGAAGGTTCAGAGACATCCTGATCGGGAGCGCATATGCGTTGGTGCCCTATATAATAGTGCACGCACCGCTGGTGCTGATCTCGCAAGGCCTGACAATGTATGAGCAGACGGTCTACTCGTTTCTCGCTCAGACGTCGTGGATATGGACCGCTCTGCTGCTGTTTGTGATGGTCCAGACCATCCACAACTACGACCTGCTCGAGGCGATACCCAACTGCATCTACAGTCTAGCAGTCATGGTGACCATAGGCGCTATCGGGGCATTGGTATTGGGCTTGACACAGAACTTGGTCGAGTTTATCGACGCTCTGTACCAGGAGGTGCTGTACCGTGTCTTTTAGCGCAGTCAGTGTCCGAAGAACAAGCTTGCGCAGACACAGATTCTATGAGTCGAACCGCAGATACGGACTGGCACTGGCCCTCCTTATAGGAGTCGCACTAGTCGCAGCGCTGGGCTTTCAGCAGCAGACAGCGGCCGCTGCGCCGTCAGGCCTGCCTGAAGGCTTCGTCTGTGTTGCCCGCGAAGGGTACTTGACACTGTACGTCCGCCCTGTCGACGGACAGATAGCTGTCGAGGATGGACGGAGCGCAGTGCTATGGATGTCGAATCCGGTCGGAGTCGAGATGGATACACTCTCGGATGCATGGCGAGGCAACATCGTGTCTCCGTTCTATTTCGAGTACTCAGACGAGTCAAGAAACGTGCGCATTGGCAACCTGGCTACCGGCGGCGCCGCTGTCTCCTACGAACCCATTGACAGAGGAGCCCGCATGCACTACAGCTTTTCCAACCTCGGGATTGCCTTTGCTATGGAATACGAACTCGAGGAAGACTGCTTGGTTGTGACAATACCGTGGTCAAGTGTAGTGGCCAATGCCACCATCGAGGCGAGTCTGGGGCGAACCACGGCAGACGACTCGGTCGCCAAGTCCATACTGCAGGGACCGAAGCGTGCAAGGGCTCAGAACCTGTTCTTGCTCACGATCCGACCTCTTCCGTTCCTTGGCGCAGCCCTCAGCACGCAAGAGAACGGATACATGCTGGTCCCTGACGGTTCGGGCGGACTGATTCGGTTCAAGGAGGATCACCCTCTCTATCAGGGGGGATTCCAGCAGTGGATATATGGGTATGATCCGGCCTCCGCAGATGTCACGTACGACATCTACCGTGAGCCTGTGGCTTTGCCGGTCTTCGGCATGAAGATCGGAGACCGGGCGTTCCTCGCCGTGGTGGAGGACGGGAGTTGCCACGCGGAGATACTGGCTATGCCGAGCGGCGTCTCAACCGATCTCAACTGGACCACCGTTCAGTTCTGGTACAGAACGACAGCCAGACTGAGAACTGCCCGGCAGGGACAGGGCATCAAGGTCTATGACGAAAAGGTCATTCCGGGCGATCGCCGTGTTCGCTACTACTTCCTGAACGGCGATGAGGCGGACTACGTAGGCATGGCCAGAGCATACAGGGCTTATCTCATGAAGCACCAAGGCGCGACCAAGCTGCCGGAGTCGGATGTGCTCGCATCATCAGAGTCTGCTCCTGTGCTCATTCGCCTTTTCTGCGCCGACTACGAGAGCGGACTGCTGGGTAGGACACTGAGGCCGATGACTACTTTCGAGCAGGCAAAGACCGTAATAGAAGCGCTGCGGGCCGCTGGAGTGAGCGAGATGGTCGTCGCTCTCGAGGGCTGGAACAGAGGCGGAGCCCACGCAGACCTTCCGCAGCGGCTGCCTGCAGAACGCGCTCTCGGCGGAGACCGCGCTCTCAAAGACCTTGCAGAGTACCTGCGGACGCTGGGCATCCCATTGATATTGCAGGATGACTACTTGGTTGCGAGAGGATCCAAAGGCGGCTTCAATCCTCGGACTCAGGCCAGCAGGACGGCGTTTAACGACGTGATCGAGTTCAGACCAGAGTCCGCACCGGACCAGGTCGGCCTGTCGACGGGTTACCTTATCAGCCCAAGGCACGTCATGGATTTCGCGAGCAGAGACCTGCCGAAGATCGCGGAGTTGGGCGCTGCCGGTATCGCTCTGAAGTCTCTGGGAAGCGTCCTGAGCAGTGACCAGAACAAAGACATCGATCCAAGGCTGACGCGGGACCGGTCAGCAACAGTGGCTAAGGAACTCCTCGCTCTGGCGCAAAGCCTGTTCCCGATCGTCGGCGTCAGAACCGGGAATGCGTACACCCTGGGGCTTATTGATCTGGTGTACCATATGCCTATGGAATGCACCCGGGACATCTATATGGATGAGTCAGTGCCGTTCTATCAGATAGCCACGCATGGGCTGCTGGTTCCTTTTGACAAGGACAGGAACCTGAGCAGCAATCCTGAGAGGGACTTCCTGCGCGGGATCGAGTATGGCGTGCTGCCGTGTTTCGTGCTGACCGCCGAGCCTTCATGGAGGCTCAGATACACACCCTCAAGCCACCTGTTCAGCACTAACTACGAGGATTGGATCGACGAGGTTTCCAGGCAATTCCAGGCAGTGAGCGCTGTCCTAGGACCCGTCCTAGATCAGTTCATCGTGGGCCACAGGATGGTGGCTCGAGGTGTCTATGAGACCACCTATGAGGACGGCACTGCCATTGTGGTCAACTACACGGCGGACACATATATCGACGACCGCGTGGAAGTGCCTGCGAGGTGGTTTGCCGTGATTCGAGGGGGGAACCGCTGATGCGTAGACTCAGCGCGAGGATGACACTTTCCCGGCGAAGAGCGTACGAGGGCGTTGCATTTGTCGCTCCCTGGCTTGTTGGGTTCCTCGCCTTCATGGCCTTTCCTCTCGCATATTCCTTCTACATGAGTTTCACCAATGTGAAAGTCGGACCGACCAGCATCGAACTCAAGTGGAAGGGAGTCGGCAACTACGTGTACGCTTTTCTAAGCGACAACGTGTTTCCGGTGGAACTCATGAGTTTCTTCCAGCAGTCACTCCTAATTGTTCCTATCATCGTTGTCTTCTCGCTGATTGTGGGGCTCATGCTCAATAGCGAGACCTGGGGCAGACCACTGTTCAGGGCCGTGTTCTTCTTGCCCGTGATCTTCTCCACGAGTCAGGTTGTTCTGTCGCTGTTCAACAGAGGGGCGGGCCGGATTGCGTTCCTTGACCGCTTCAGTGTAGCTGAGATAGTGAACACGAGCCTGCCCGATCGATGGGCAGGGCCCGTGCTGGCGGTCTTGGACCGCATAACCCTCGTCCTCTGGTACTCCGGAGTACAGATTCTGCTCGTGCTGGCCGCACTGAAGACCATCAACAGAACCGTGTACGAGGCGGCAGCAATTGACGGTGCAGGGCGGTGGGAGGTGTTCTGGAAGATCACACTTCCTGCTCTGACTCCGTTCATAGTGCTGAACACCGTCTACACCATAGTGGATCTGTCCACATACCCGTTCAACCCGATCCTGGAGTCGATTCGCAGGAGCATGTTCGACGTCAGGACGGGCATGGGATATGCCGCCGCCCAGGGCTGGACTTACTTCAGCATAGTGCTCCTGGTCTTGGCAGCGGTTTACGCCTTCGGCATGCGCAACGTCTGGAGGCAGGAGTGATGGAGAGGAGACAGCGAGCCATGCACAGCGATAGCGGTAGCATTGCGGTGGGGCTTCCTCTCAGGAAAACGGTCGTGAACTCGTTGCTCCGGTTGAAACACTGGCTCCTGGGCACGGGGATGCGTACCGGAGTAGCAGGCAAAGCACTCGTCACGCTGCTGCTCATTGATATCGGATTCGTATACCTCTATCCTGTGCTCTATATGGTGTCGACGATGATGATGACTCTGAACGATCTTGTCGACCCAACCGTCATCTGGGTCCCGACCGAGATCTGCCTTGAGAACATCAGCATCGCCTTCATCGGCATGGAATACATGCAGGGATTGGCCCAGTCTGCACTTGTGTCGATCGTCGGCGCCGTCGCACAGGCTTTCACGTGTGCGCTCGCGGGGTATGGGCTGTCGCGCTACCACTTCAGAGGCAGGAATCTAGTGTTTGCGATGGTCCTGTTGACGTTTATCGTGCCTCCACAGACTATCATCATTCCGTTGTTTTTGCTGAATCGTCATCTCGGGTGGCTGAATACGAACTGGGCACTCGTAGTGCCGGAGATGTTCGGGCTGGGACTGAAAGGCGCTCTGTTTGTCATCATCTACAGGCAGTTCTTCCTTGGGCTTCCGAGCTCTCTGGACGAGGCGGCACGGCTGGACGGTGCAGGAGGGTTTGCAGTCTTCACCAGGGTGATGCTGCCGATCTCAAAACCCGCGATTCTCGTAGTCTCTCTATTCTCTGTCGTTTGGCATTGGAACGATTACTACTTGCCGACGATGCTTGTATCGGATCAGAAGAAATGGTCGCTGGTGCGCAGGCTCCATGGTCTCGGTGCCGCACTCGACGAGATATACGGGGTGAATGAGTACGGGATGAGCAGGTTCAGCGAACCCATAGAGATGGCAGGTGCCTTTCTTGTCATTCTGCCGATACTCCTTCTCTATCTGATAGCACAGCGATGGTTCACTGAAAGTATCGAGAGGACAGGGTTGGTGGAGTGAGGCGGTCTCTGTACTCATGGGAGAGTGTTGCGTGATGTACGTGACTGACCATATGTTGCGCCGTGTGACTGCAATCTGCGTGATCGCACTCGTCTCAATTGGCATATCCGCAGCGGCGCCCGCCGACTCGCTTGCGGACGCACCTGACAGTGCACCTGTGGGTGTGCCTGATGCGGCGCTTGCTGGTGCCTGTGCCGACGCGCTTGCAGGCGAGACGAATCTGGCACTGGGACGAAACGTGACTGCATCCTCAGTGTTCAGTATGAACCCCAACTCGAGCACTGCTCCATCGTCTGCGGTAGATGGTGATTTGGACACGAAGTGGCTTTCTGCAATGCAGTACGGACAGGAGCAATGGATCATCGTGGATCTCGAAAGCGTGTATGAGATCCACAGGTGCGAGATCCTCGCCGACTACGGCGACAGGCCTATGAGCTACCGTGTTGATTGCTCGATCGACGGGTTAGAGTTTTCCGTATTTGCAGAGCGCTCGTTCGAACGCATCGACGGGCAGTCTCATAGCCCCGCAGACGAGCCGTACATAGATACGGGACGCAAGATTGGCCGGTTCGTGAGACTCGTGATAACAGGAGTGCAGGGAGGAATGACTTCCGCACGCATTCGTGAACTCAGGATCTACGGTACGGAGAGCCGCGATCCGGTCCCTCCCGAAGCAGCAGGTGTCTCGTTCAGCGGGCGTGCTGCTGACACAGACGAGCGGCAGGAAAGGCAGCACAATGGAAACCCGATCCTGCCGGGATACTTTGCCGACCCTTCGGTCGTTCAGTTCGATGACTGGTTCTACATCTATAGCACGTGCGACCTCGCGCCACAGCCCGTCGTCTGGCGCTCGAAAGACTTCGTGAACTGGAGCTTCACTGGCGTCGCGATGCCGTACATGGGCATCTGGGCACCAAGCGTGACGAGGGTTGGCGGCACGTACTACATGTACTACACGTTCGATCACCAGATCTACGTGGCGGTCTCCAGCTCGCCTGAGGGACCGTGGACCTCGAACAAGCTGCTGGTTGCGAGAGGAGACTACGACTGCTGGGCTATAGACGCAGAGGTGTTCGTCGACGACGACGGTCAGGCGTATCTGTACTTCGGAAATGGCCGCTGCTTTGTGGCGAAGCTGGCCGATGACATGGTTTCGTTTGCAGAACCTGCTGTCGACATCACCCCGATCCACTACTTCGAGGGGCCGTACGTTTTCAAGCGCGGCGATATCTACTATCTGATGTGGTCACAGTACGGATTCCAGGATCCTAGGTATCAGGTTCACTACGCGATGGGTCGATCTCCGCTTGGTCCCTTTGAATACCAGGCAGGGAATCCGATACTGAGGCAGGACACCAGCATCCACATCACCGGCACAGGCCATCATTCGGTGCTCAATCCCCGAGGCACGGATGACTACTATATCGTCTACCACCGCCATGAGATCCCCTATGTAGATGGCACACACAGGCAGATCTGCGTCGATCGAATGGAGTTCGCCAATGACGGCAGGATCCTCAGGGTCATGCCTACTCACACGGGAGTGGGGCCTCTGGGTCCAACCGAGCCTGCGGAGCGCAACCTCGCTCTGTACCGGCCGGCAACGGCATCGTCCCACAGTGAACCCGCTGCTGGGCCCGAGCTGGCCTTCGACGGCAAGTTCAGCACCAGATGGCAGGCGTCTGACGCAACGAAGCCCCAATGGCTGGCGGTGGATCTCGGTGCGACTTACCTGGTTAAGAGGTGCGTGCTGGCATTCGAGTTCATCTCCGAGTATACGCAGTACCGAATAGAGGTCTCGACTGACGGTGTCACGTGGTCTACGTTTGCCGACATGACCAGCAACACGAGAGTCATCTACCCACTGGAGAACACTGGCGAAGCGGTCGCTCGCTACGTGAGAGCGGTGGTTACCGGCACTCAGACTCAGGGACGACCTGCAGGGCTGTTTGAACTCGAGGTGTACGGAGACGTCGTCGATGGAGGTGACAGTGAGCAATGAGTTCGGGCATCAAGGCAAAAGTTCTTGTGGACAGGGATTTCGTCATCGGCGAGGCAGGACCGAGACTCTATGGCTCTTTTGTCGAGCACATGGCCAGGTGTGTCTATGGGGGCATATACGAGCCCGATCATGGGAGCGCAGACTCTATGGGTTTTCGCACTGATGTCATAGATCTCGTCCGGGAACTCAAGGTGCCTATCATCCGTTACCCCGGGGGCAACTTCGTGTCGGGGTACAACTGGGAGGATGGAGTTGGGCCGGTCCAGGAAAGGCCGAGGCGGCTGGACTTGGCGTGGCACACGGTTGAGCCAAATCTTGTCGGCACCAATGAATTTGTGCAGTGGGCGAGGCGTGTTGGTGCGGAGGTGATGCTGGCTGTCAACCTGGGCACCAGAGGCATCGAGGCGGCCGCAAACCTGGTAGAGTACTGCAACCGCAGCGGAGGATCATACTTCAGCGACCTTCGCCGGTCGCACGGCTATCAAGATCCCCATCGCATTAGAGTCTTTTGCCTCGGCAATGAGATGGATGGTCCGTGGCAGATCGGCCACAAGACCGCAGATGAGTACGGCAGGCTCGCCTGCGAAACCGCCAAGGCGATGAAGTGGGTTGATCCGTCGATTGAGCTGGTTGTGTGCGGCAGCAGCGGCAGGGGCATGCCGACTTTTCCGCAGTGGGATGCAACAGTCCTGGAGCATACTTACGAGCACGTCGACTATCTTTCACTTCACACGTACTACGGTGACGACGAGCTTGATACTGCTGAGTTCCTCGCAAAGCCGGTCGATATGTCTGCCTACATAGACGAGGCCGTCGCTGCGTGTGATTTCGTGAAGGCGAAGAAACGAAGCAGGAAGACGATGTACCTGTCGTTTGACGAGTGGAACGTATGGTTCAGGCATAGGACAGATGATCTCTATACGATGGAGGACGCCCTGGTGTTTTCCGGCATGCTTCTTAGCCTGATAAACCATGCTGACCGTGTCAAGATCGGCTGTCAGGCACAGCTGGTAAACGCGATAGCCCCCATATACACGGCCAAGGGCGGAAGGGCATGGCGGCAGACGATCTACTATCCCTTCCAACACGCTTCGCACTACGGCCGCGGGAATGTGCTCAGAGCGCTGATCACCTCACCCGCGTATGACTCGTGCAAGCACGAGGGAGTCCCCGTGCTCGACGGAGCGGTGGTTCACGATCCCGCGTCGGGCGAGCTGACAGCGTTCCTGCTCAACCGTGGGAGTGAGCCACTGAGCGTTGAGGTTCAGATCAGGGGGTTTGACGGTTGCTTGCTCGTGGAGCGGATCACGATGGCGGCCGACGACCTTCGAGCAAAGAACACCGAGGACTGCCCGTGCAGGGTGATCCCCAGCAGGGTTCAGACTGCTGAGTGCAGCGACGGAGGTATGACTGTGCTTCTCAGAGGTTACTCGTGGAATGTGCTGAGGTTCTCTGAGAGGGGCGTTGCCTGATGGCCTGCGCAGGTCTGAGGAGAACCTCGGGGGCATGGTGTGTCGCGGTTGTGGTGCTGTCCATTTCCGCAGTGGCAATGGTCGGATGCAGTGTATCAACATCAAAAGGGCTGGGGGAAGCAGAGATGGGTATTGGCCAGATGTTTACAAACCCTGTCGTCGAGCGGGGGGCAGATCCATGGGTGATTCGCTGGAATGGGGTGTACTACTACTGCCGATCGGGTGCGAATGACACAATAGAGGTTGTCCGGAGTGAGCGGCTCCATGAAATCGGCAGCGGTGACGTGGCGTGCGTCTGGCGGGCCCCGGAAGGCACGCTCTATTCCAGAGAACTCTGGGCGCCGGAGCTGCACTACTTGCGGGGCAAGTGGTACATCTACGTGGCTGCAGACGACGGAGACAATCACAACCACCGGATGTACGTGCTCGAGGGAACTACCCAGGATCCGCAGGATCCATTCGAGTTCAGAGGCAAGATATGCTCGCCCGACGATCACTGGGCGATCGACGGGACTGTGCTCGAGATGGATGATGGCAGGCTGTACTTCATCTGGTCCGGCTGGAGTGGAGACCAAAACATATCTCAGGAGCTGTACATTGCGCCAATGAGTGATCCATGTACGATATCCGGAGAGAGAGTGATGATCAGCCGGCCGACTGAGCCGTGGGAGCGCATAGGCAATCCCTGGGTGAACGAAGGCCCGGCAGTGCTCAAGCGCAACGGCATCACGCACATCATTTACTCAGCGAGCGGGAGTTGGACAGATGATTACTGCCTGGGCAGGCTCACATGCAGGGATGGCAATGTGATGAACCCGGCGTCATGGGAGAAGGTCGGCCCGGTGTTCTCAAAGGTGCCCACATCTTACGGGCCGGGGCATTGCTCGTTCACGAAGTCGCCTGACGGCCTACAGGACTGGATAGTCTACCACGCTTGTGAGGTTTCCGGATCCGGCTGGGCCGGACGGAGTGTGCGTATGCAGCCGTTCGCGTGGGACGACGCGGACTGCCCCGTCTTCGGCGAGCCGGTGCGAGTCGGAGAGCCGATCCCTTTGCCGTCAGGAACCGAGTGCCGCTTGACACCGAGTTCGGACGCGTATTAAAATGGCTTTGTGTCCCTGATTCAGGCTGATCCTTGGTCACGAGCCCCGACCGGGTTAGGCGATAGATGAGGCACGTTCGTTATTTATGTACCAGCGCTATGGGAGGCAAGTGAGATGAACCGCTCGTATATGGCCAAGCCGGAAGAGGTCGTGCGCAAGTGGTACGTGGTCGACGCATCCGGTCGCACTCTGGGCAGGCTTGCATCCAGGGTCGCAGCCATCCTTAGGGGTAAGCACAAGCCGACGTTTACTCCTCACGTTGACACCGGAGACTACGTCATCATTGTGAACGCCGACAAGATCGTCCTCACGGGAAACAAGCTGCGCGACAAGATCTATTACCGCCACACTCAGTACCCCGGTGGGCTGAGGGCAATGACATATGGGCAGTTCCTGGCGAAGAGCCCTGAGAAGTTGATCGAGAGAGCCGTTCGCGGAATGCTGCCAAACAACCGTCTCGGCAAGTCGATGATAAAGAAACTAAAGGTATATGCTTCTGCGGATCACCCGCATCAGGCTCAGAAGCCGGAAGTCCTAGAGGTCTGAGGCGAAAGGAGGACGGATCGTGCAACAACTACAGTATTCCGCAACCGGTCGTAGGAAGTGCTCAGTTGCCCGGGTCAGGTTGGAGCCCGGACAGGGCAACATCCTCATAAACGGCAGAGAGCTGTCGGACTACCTCGGAAGCAAGGTCCTTGAGATCATGGTCAAGCAGCCGCTCGTCGTCACTGGCACCGAGGGCAAGTACGATGTGTATGCGAGCGTCGAAGGCGGCGGAACGACAGGTCAGGCCGGCGCCATCAGGCACGGTATTGCGAGGGCACTGCTCGAGGTCGACGCCGAGTATCGCACCGCTCTTAAGAAGGCCGGGTTCCTCACAAGGGATCCGAGGATGAAGGAACGTCGCAAGTACGGGCTCAAGAAGGCGAGAAAGGCACCGCAATTCTCGAAGCGCTGACCGGGATGCTGTGTCGGATCTTTCGCCACCACTGGTTTGCTCGAACACGAATGTCCATCGAGGAGATCGTCGTTGTACGCGGTCTCCTCTTCTGTTTTGTGCCCCGTTGCGAGTGAGAAAGCGCCTAGTTGGGCGGTTGCGGGAACACTACAGTCGACGCGCAGTCAGATAGCACGGTGCGGGCGCAGGGAGGCAGTGTACATATGGATAGGGAAAGCGGAGGCGGCAGCGGAACGGACCACTACTACTCCGAGAACCCTTCGGCGCCGGAGGAGTTGCACACAGCTGTAGTAGATCTCAGAGGCATGCGGTTGACGTTCATCACGAGCTCAGGAGTGTTTTCCAAGGCTCGGATCGACCGCGGCACTGAACTCCTGATCGACACGCTGGAGATAGCCGATGGCGAGAGCGCACTCGATCTGGGATGCGGCTATGGAGCGATAGGTATTACCGTTGCCCGGCTTGCTCCAGAATCGCTCATCACCATGGTTGACCTGAACCGCCGCGCGGTCGAGCTGGCCATGCGGAACGCCGCTCTCAACGGAGTCGATAACGTAGAAGTCATGCAGGGAAACGGCTTTGATGTCGTGGGCGGACGCCGCTTCCACCGCATTTATACGAATCCGCCGTACCGGGCAGGCAAGCAACTGGTGTTTGCCTGGCTCGAGCAGTCGCGCGAGCACCTGTTCGAAGGTGGAGCGCTCTACGTAGTCGGACAGAGGAAACAGGGAATACTGAGTGTCAGAGAGAAGCTCGTCGAGCTCTTCGGCAGCGTGGATACACTCGGCATAAGGGGAGGGTACCGGGTGCTGCGCTGCTTCTACAGAGGCTAGCGGCCGCAGCGAGTATGAGGCCGGCGGCCTGAACATACGCTTTACCGGAAGTGCTTCCGGGAGGGTATGACGGGTGCCGATCATCGTCTTCGTATCGCGCAGCCGGCTGGTCTCAATTGTGGTTGTCATTTGCCTACTGGCAGGCCTCTGTGCAGGGAGTCTACTCAGACATAGCCGCGACTGTACGGAGGCTGCATCGAGGATTGCAGACGCGGTCTCGGGGCGCTGCGTGGTCATAGATGCAGGACACGGAGGTATAGACCCGGGCGCAGTCGGCAAGTCGGGAGCCAAAGAGGCCGACATCGTGCTGTCCGTCGCAAGGCGGCTTCAGTCGCTGCTCAATCGGGCTGGGGTCGTGACCATCATGACCCGCGAGGACGATAGAGACCTGGCGGGTGAGGTTGGAACTAACCCCGTAGTTCGGAAACGCCGAGACCTGGAAGAACGAGTGCGCAAATCCGCGCAGGCGAATCCCGATCTGACTGTGAGCATTCATGCAAACAGCTTCCCTGAGTCCATGTGGTCCGGCGCCCAGACCTTTTACAAGGTAGGATGCTCAGAGGGCATGCGCCTGGCTACCGCCATTCAGGACAGCTTAGTGCAGAACCTGGGCCCAAACACGAGGCGCGCGAAGAGCGCTGACCTATACGTGCTCAAGAACTGCACTCCGCCTGTTGCCCTCGTCGAGATCGGGTTTCTCTCAAACCCTCGAGAGGAATCGCTGTTGCGGACGAGCGAGTATCAGCAGAGGGCTGCAGAGGCCATATTCGCAGGCATAGTCAATTACCTGGTGGATCGCAACTCGAGGCTCCAGGCCGGTGACAGCGCTGTTGCAGATTGGCCGAGTTTGCGGGCCGGACAGGGGGCGGCTGATCAGCTCCTGGCGTCTCCGGATCTTCCTCCGTCAGAGCAGGTCCTGCCTGAGAAGCTGCAAAGTCAGACTGGCCAGGGCGGCTCGACGTATGTCTGTACAGCCTACTTCGCCGGTCCGACCAATTTCCAAGACTACCTCGTTCCAGAACAGCGGATCATACCCAAGAGTGATGGAGTCGTCAAGACCGCCGACCTCGCTCGTGCTGTCCTCACCGAGCTGATCAGCGGACCCGGACAGAAGAGCATCCTTGCGCCGGTCCTGCCGAGCGGCACGAAAGTGCGAGGGATCACGATCAACGGAGGCGTGGCCACCGTCGACCTGGACGCCGGGTTCATCGAGTCCTACTGGGGAGGGAGCCGCAGCGAAGAGCTGACCGTCTATTCCATCGTGAACTCGCTGACCGAGATAGAGGGTATCGACGCGGTGCGGTTGACTCTGGACGGCAGGTCGGATGTGAGCATTGCTGGACACATAGGCCTGGATCAGACGTTCTATAGAGAGAACCGCCTGATCGCAGGCGAGGCTGTTGGTGAGGTCAGGTAGTGACGCAGACCGTGCATGTGCGGGACACCTGAGGCTGGATAGCGACTCTGATCTCGGACGTGCGAGCATCATCAGGGTCTGCTTGTCCAGGCAGTTGTTGTCGGCGGTCCGCGCCGGTGATATCATTGACTTGGAACTCATGGGAGGTGATCGCCATGGGAGAGCTAGTGATGGGAGTCTTGATGCCGCATCCTCCGGTAGCAGTTCCTCAGATCGGAGGAAACCGAATCAGCGATATGCAGCCGACATATGACGCTCTGGAGAAGATATCGGAGAGGGTAGTGAAGTCGTCTCCAGACCGCCTGGTGGTCATTTCTCCACACAGTCCGCTGTTCAGCGACGCCATCGCAGTGCTCGGGCAGCCGGAGCTGATCGGCGACTTCGGCCAGTTCGGCTATTCCAGCCTGTCATACAAGTATAGCAATGACCTGGAATTCGTGCGCAACCTTTGCGAGGCTGCCGACGAACAGAACCTCGCCACAGTAGTGATCGACGAACGAAAGGGCCGCTCCTACGGCGTGAGTCACAGACTGGATCACGGAGTGCTGGCCCCTCTGCACTTCATCAGGGAAGCCGGGTACGCGGGCAAGCTCGTGTGCATGGGATTCTCCATGTTCAGCGTGGAGGAGCTATTTGCGTTTGGAACCGTGCTCCAGGAAGTCATCGAGGAGAGCCCCGGCCGGACTGCGGTAGTGGCGAGCGGCGATCTCTCGCACAGGTTGACCCCCTCGGCGCCTGCAGGGTACAGTCCTTTGGGATCGCAGTTCGACGAAGCACTGATGGAGCTGCTTGGCAAGGGAGACTACCTTGGGGTGCTGACAATGGATCCCACGGCCGTCGAAGGCGCGGGAGAGTGTGGCTATAGATCTGTAGTGATACTGCTTGGATGCGTAGACGGCTATGAGACCCATCCTGAGGTCCTGTCGTATGAGGGGCCGTTCGGAGTCGGCTACGGCGTGGTGGATCTGAAGGTCGGCGACAAGCGCGGCCCGAGACTCCATGAACGGTTGATTCAGCGCAGGGAGAGCGAGGTGCAGCAGGCGCGGGCAGGCGAAGACGAGCTCGTCAGTCTCTGCCGGCGAGCTGTCGAGGAGTATGTCCGGCACCGAAGAACCATCGATTCGCCAAGTCCGGTGCCCAGCGAGATGCAGGGAAGGGCTGGCGTCTTTTGTTCCATAAAGAAGAACGGCCAGCTGAGGGGATGCATCGGGACAATAGAGCCTGTCAGGCGCAATATCGCCGAAGAGATCATCCACAATGCGATCGCCGCTGCGACCGATGATCCGAGATTCCCCGAAGTGAGACCGGACGAACTGCGCTGGCTCACCTACAGTGTCGACGTGCTGGGCAAACCCGAGCCGATTGAAGGCATGCACCAGCTCGACCCGAAGCGGTACGGTGTGATCGTCTCGAGCGGCCATCGCCGCGGGCTGCTGCTGCCGAATCTCGAAGGCGTAGACACAGTCGAGGAGCAAGTTCGCATAGCGCGGCAGAAAGCCGGCATCTCTCGAGGAGAAAACGTATCGCTCCAGCGGTTCGAGGTGGTACGCCACAAATGAAGGAGGCCAGGCACTACGAGTTCAGGGACGGGATTGTCCATTGCCTGCTCTGCCCCCAGAACTGCCGTCTCGGCGACGGCGAGACAGGGCGCTGCGGCGTGCGGCGGGCCGAGGGCAACAAGCTTGTCACCCTCAACTACGAGATGGTGTCTGCAGTCGCCCTCGATCCGATCGAGAAAAAGCCCCTGTATCACTTCTATCCCGGCTCGTACATCCTGTCCATTGGAACTGTAGGGTGCAACCTGTCCTGCGGATTCTGCCAGAACTACGAACTGTCTACCGGTATGGCACCGACCAGGCGGATGAGTTCGGACAACGTGGTGGAGCTTGCCAAGAGGAAGTTCAACGGCGAGACGAGCATCGGGATCGCGTATACGTATTCAGAGCCTATGGTGTGGTTCGAATACGTGATGGAGACAGCCAAGAAAGCGAGAGAAGACGGACTCAAGAACGTCCTGGTCACCAACGGAGAGATACAGCCGGACCCGCTCGAGGAATTGCTCCCGCTAGTCGATGCGATGAATATCGACGTCAAGGGCTTCAGCCAGCGCTTCTACACCAAGGCTTGCTCAGGGCCGCTCAAGCCTGTCCTCGAGACGGTGGAGAGGGCTGCAGGAAGGTGCCACGTCGAGGTGACCAATCTCCTGATCCCGGATCTGAATGACTCTGAAGAGGAGTTCGGCTCCCTCGTGTCCTGGCTGGCAGAGCTCGACGACACGATTCCGCTGCACATCTCCAGGTACTTCCCGCATTACAAGATGAACCTTCCGCCGACTCCGATTCCTACGATGCTCAGAGCCTACGACATCGCCAGGCAATCCCTCAAGTACGTCTACCTCGGCAATGTCGGCGACGAGGAGCACTCGACAACCTTCTGCCACGTATGCGGAACCGCCGTCATTGTGCGTTCATCTTTCCGTCTGGGAGTGAAGGTCCATCTAGACGGTCGCAAGTGCACTAAGTGCGGGGCTGAGCAGCCGATCGTGGTTTAGCGCGGGCGGTCCGGCGAGCGAAGGCAGCCTGAATCGAGCACGATCTGAGACCAGGTTTCCATGCCCGCGTAGTACTCACCGAGAGCCGAGACGGGCACGAAGCTCCCTGTCATGAGCTCGGTTTCCCGGACTGTGACGCACGGCCCGCTGAGGCGTGCGAGGTAGACGAGGCCCAGGTGGACCTGACCTACCGGCGTCGAATCGTCGTTGATCAGTCCTGCGAGCGATAGATCCGGATCTTCGCCGACGAAGACTTCCTCCCTGATCTCGCGGTTCATACCCTCTGCGAGCACTGAGTGGAAGCTCTCGGGTGTCTCGCACCCGCTCGGAAGATACTCACCTGTTGCATCCCCTTTGTTGATGTGGCCCCCGATCCCGATGGAGAACATGCCCGCGAGCCGCTGCTCAGACTGTGCAGGCAATCGCTTGACTAGGAACACTCTGTCCTCGTGCATGAATACGACGTATGGTATTATCTGCTTGAGAGATGGGTCGTTCTCGACAAGTCTCCTGGACCTGAACGTGTAGGAGGCTTGCATACGTTGGAAGTATACGTCTATGCCGCGCGAGATGAACCCCTGCGGAGTCTCTGCAGGAAATATGGCGTCTCTCTGAACGACGAGCACTCTCTCGTCAGTCATTGCGGTGTCCTCCTTTGGCGCAATTAGGCCCTCTTGACAGTTGGTTAGCTAGCCGGACAAGTTCTCCTGCTGGGTCTTTCGAATACATTCAAAAAAGGTGTTGCATAAATATACGAAGTGATAGTATAATCATAGCAAATCACCTGCCGCAGGATCGTGGAGGCGGCAGAAGAGGATGTGAGCAGGTTGATCAAAGCAGGCATAGTGGGAGCGTCGGGCTATTCGGGTGGGGAACTAGTCAGGCTGCTTCACGGCCACCCAGACGTGGAGTTGGTCGCTCTCTCGTCGAGGACGTATGCTGGAAAGGGAATCGGGGATGTATTCCCCTCCCTCAGAGGGCTTGCATACAGGTTTGAGGAGTTCACTCCTGAGGATATTGTCTCATTGGCAGACGTGTTGTTCATTGCAGCCCCCAGCGGGGTGGCGATGTCCTACGCGCCGGTAGTGGCCGCCGCAGGCAAGAAGATGATCGACCTCGGGGCCGACTTCAGGTTCAACGATCCTGCGCTGTACGAGAAATGGTACAAGATGCCTCATTCGTGCGCCGAACTCCTCGCGAGGGCCGTATACGGTCTGCCTGAGATACACCGCACAGAGCTCGCCAAAGCCGACTTGGCCGGGAATCCGGGGTGCTATCCGACCAGCGTCATCCTGGCGCTCGCGCCGCTGCTCTCACAGGGCGCAGTCGCGGGCGACCTGATCATCGCTGATTCGAAGTCGGGCGTCAGCGGCGCAGGCAGAAGCGCAGATATCGCATACAACTTCTGCGAAGTGGACGAGGGAGTTCGTCCATACGGCGTGCTCAAGCACAGGCACACTCCTGAGATGGAGCAGGAGCTCTCGCTTCTGGCCGGCAGCAAGGTAAAGGTCGTGTTCACTCCGCATCTGATCCCCATGGTCAGAGGCATTGTCAGCACAGTCTATGCAAAGGTGAAGCCGGGCTGCACCAAGGAGCAGTTGCGAAGCTGGTATGAGGGGAAGTACTCAAGAGAGCCGTTTGTCAGGCTCTTGGATGAAGGAAGCTACCCGACCACAAAGGCCGTTTATGGATCGAACCTGTGCGACATCTCAGTAGACTTCGATGAGGCGAACTCCATGGCCGTGGTGTGTTCCGCACTTGACAACCTCGGCAAGGGAGCGGCGTCGCAGGCGGTACAGATAATGAACATCATGTTTGGAATTGACGAGACTGCAGGGATCGCACAGCTTCCTGTCTTTCCGTAACAAGAATGAGCTCGAGAGAGGTGGACCGAGTGGACAACAAAGTGATAATTCTGAAACAGGTGCTGGGCGGCATCACTGCAGCGAAGGGCTTCAGAGCTGCTGGAATGCACTGTGGCATTAAGCGAAAGAAGAAAGACCTGTCGCTCGTAGTCTCGGAGGTGCCTGGGAGCGCAGCCGGAGTGTTCACGACGAACCGAGTGAAGGCCGCACCCGTGATCGTGTGCCAGGATCGGGTCAAGGGCGGGAGCCTGCAGGCCATTCTCGTATGCAGCGGAGTCGCGAACGCATGCACGGGAGCAAGAGGACTCGAGGACGCCTACGCCTTGACTCGACTCGTGGCGGAACAGCTTGGGATCGATGAGAAGCTCGTTGCTGCGACGAGCACGGGAGTGATCGGCGTTCCGCTTCCGATGGACACCATCGCTTCCGGCGTTCAGCAGATCGTGCAGGTCGTTTCAGAGGAAGGCTCGACCGACGCAGCGGAGGCTATAATGACCACGGACACCAAGCCGAAGCAGACTGCGATCGAGGTTGAAATAGACGGTCGAACGGTGCGCATCGGCGCGATGGCCAAGGGGTCGGGCATGATACATCCGAACATGGCGACCATGCTCGCGTTCATAGCCACAGACGCCCGGATCAGCTCACCGGTGCTTCAGGCTGCGCTGTCACAGGCCGTGAACAAATCGTTCAACATGATCACGATCGACGGTGACACCAGCACCAACGACAGCGTTCTGGTAATTGCCAACGGGATGTCAGGCTGCCCTGAGATCTTGATGGATACGCCGGAGTTCGATGCATTCAGTGCCGCACTGACTGCTGTATGTGTAGAGCTGGCGAAGATGATAGTCAGAGACGGGGAAGGAGCCTCGAAGCTCATAGAGGTCAATGTCAGAGGCGCCGCATCGGACGAAGATGCGCGATTGGCCGCCAAGGCCATCGCTACCTCCAACTTGGTCAAGACCGCAGTATTTGGGGAGGATGCCAACTGGGGCCGCATCGTCTGCGCAGTCGGTTATTCCGGTGCGGATGTCGACCCTGAAAAGATCGACGTCTACTTGGGAAGCATCAAGGTGTGTGAGAACGGCCAGGGACTGCAGTTCGATGAGGAGTTCGCCTCTGAGCTGCTCAGAGAGCACGACGTGATGATCCTTGTGGATCTCAAGATGGGCAAGGGAAGCGCCCGGGTGTGGACTTGCGACCTAACTTACGACTATGTTAAGATCAATGCTAGCTATCGGTCGTGAGACCCTGAGATCATGTGGATTGGCTGGTATGCAGCCGCTGGATTGGAGATGAGCCCACAATGACACGTGTAAGCAATGGTGCGATGGACCCCGTGATCCAAAAGGCAGAAGTGCTGACAGAGGCACTTCCATACATGCGGACGTTCGTCGGCAAGACTTTCGTTGTGAAGTACGGCGGCGCCGCCATGGTCGACCCGGAACTCAAGAAGGCGATCTGCAAAGATCTCGTGCTGCTCAAGTACATAGGGATAAACCCTGTGATAGTGCACGGCGGCGGACCGGAGATCTCTCAGATGATGAAGAGAATGGGCAAGGAGCCTCGTTTCGTGAACGGCCTTCGCGTTACAGACGAAGAAACGATGGAGATCGTCGAGATGGTCCTGGCCGGAAAGGTGAACAAGGAGATCGTCACCATGCTGAACCAGAACGGCGGTAAGGCTGTCGGCCTGACCGGCAAGGATGCCAATCTCATAGTCGCCCGGAAGCGGCCGGCTGAGATATCCATAGACCGCAACACCGGTGACGAGCTCAAGGTTGACCTCGGCTATGTCGGCGATATCGATCGCGTCGATACAGCCCTGCTCAGTCACCTCAGCAGCGACGGATACATCCCGGTCCTGACGTCGATCGGTGTCGGCCTCGACGGCGAAAGCTACAACATCAACGCCGACTACGTGGCGAGCGAGGTAGCCCAGGCGCTCAAGGCGGAGAAGCTGATCATGCTGACCGACGTCGAGGGTATCCTCGAGAATCCTGAGTGTGAGAGTTCGATCATATCCTCTCTCAGCGCGGCTCGCGCGAGGGAGATGATAGCCGCCGGACACATCAGCGGAGGCATGATTCCGAAGGTCGAAGCCTGCATAAGAGCTATCGAAGGCGGCGTGGCGAGGGCGCACATCATTGACGGCAGGCTGCTGCACTCGATTCTCCTCGAGATCTTCACGGACAGGGGAATCGGAACGATGGTGACTCGATAGAGCTGCAATGACGACTCGGCAGGGCCGCATGATGACTGGTCAACGCCGCAGTGGTGGCTCGGTTGAGCCGCAATGGTGACCCGGTGAGCCCGGCGGGTTGGGGCCGGGGAGAGGAGGCTGCCTCATGGAGACTAAGGCCATAGTCGCTATGACTGACAAGTACCTGATGAATACCTATTCCCGCATTCCTCTGGCTCCGATCAGGGGCAAGGGTGCGAGGCTTTGGGACGCCGAGGGAAAGGAGTACCTCGATTTCGTGGCCGGCCTGGCAGTCAACTCGACTGGCCACAGCCATCCAAAGGTCGTCGAGGCGATATGCAAGCAGGCTTCAGAATTGGTGCATGTCTCGAACCTGTACCACATCGAGCCGCAGGCGCGGTTGGCCCGAACGCTCGCCGAGCACTCTGGCCTTGACCGGGCGTTCTTCTGCAACAGCGGCGGCGAGGCGAACGAGGCAGCATTCAAGCTGGCTCGCAGGTATATGAAGGAGATCCTTGGCCGCAGTTCGTTTGAGAT
>JAAYAB010000285.1 GCA_012719595.1 Bacillota bacterium | reverse complement strand
CTTCCTCCTCGCGCAGGCACCTGTACTTCGACTTCGTTGAACTTCGCCCCGAGCGATTCGCCTACCGAGGTCTCCGCGTCTGGCTCAGCAGCGCCAGCCGCCTCTAGACCTGCATTCCATTCGTTCAGCAATGCTTCGTTAACGATCTCTACCCCCTGGGAGGGTACCTGGAACTTCACGAGCCGACGCTCATCGCGAGTGCTCCAGATGAGCGCTGCGGTGCCCGCCACACTCACCCGGTGCTTCAGCGCTTCTCTTCCCAGCGAGTCATCCAGCCCAAGATACTCGACAGTGGCCTTGACGACCATCGAATGCTGGGTCAGCGAAACCGGGAAGGCCATGCCGAAGTCTCCATGCTCGCCCGGCTCAATGGACGGCAGCAGCCAAGTCGCTACGATGTAGTCTGCAAGCGCGTTGTTGTCCAGTGGAACAACCATCAGTTGCGAGCCGGCTCCTATGGCCGTCTGCGGGTCCGCTGCCGGTGGACTGAACACTCCCTTAGTCCCGGTCTGGACAACCTCAAAGATCACTTCATCGCCCCATGCGATCAGGGCATCCAGCTGGACGCCCGGGGCAGTCACCGAGAAGCTGTAACGCTGGAACGAAATCGGAGTGGCAGCCCCATCGAACTCCCACTCTGTGACTACGTCGGTTGCTTGAGCGCTGTAGTGATTCCGGCTTATAAACCGCGCCATTCCCTCGGCTGACCGAAGCATCTCCAGCTCGATCGTCGCCATGGGAGATCCAACGATGCTGTACACCAACTCGTCGCGCCAGACGAGCTGATCGCCGGGCTCGCCAGCCTGAGCGGTGAGACACACGGCCAATACCGAAATGACCGCAACAAACAAGGCCACTCTTGACCTCCTGGTGAAGCTGCGATCGCCCACCGGAGGTCGGAACAAACGGTTCATGCTGAACACCCTCCCCCTTGCGCTCTTACCTGATCCGGACCGCTGTGCCGTACGCCAGCATCTCAGCCATGCCCTGGCTTATGCTTGAGGTGGAAAAGCGGATTCCGATGATTGCATTGGCTCCGAGCTTCTCAGCCTCGGCAATCATCCGGCTCTCAGCCTCGTCTCGGGACTCCTGCAACAGCTCAGCGTATTCCTTGACATCTCCGCCCACGATCTTGCGGAAGAAAGCCATGATGTCCTTCCCCAGGTGCTTCGCCTTTGTGCTGCTTCCCTTCACCATGCCCAGTACCTCGTATTCGGTTCTCAGATCTGTAGTAGCAAGCAACATGTGGATTACCTCCCTCTGCAAGTTATGCTCTAATATCGATCACAACTGCATCCTGGCAAACCTCCTGTATGCGAAGACCGCCAGGAGGAACGAGATCACCAACGCGCACACGATACCCGGGATCACGTCCACAGGACTGATCGCACCCGCCACGACCTGGTTAGCCAGGTCTGGAAGGCTGTGTGGGAGATACCGCCGTATGTGCAAGACTGATCCGAGTGGCTTGATCAGCACTCCAGCGAACATAAAGCCGACTCCGGCGAATCCCGCGGCCAGCTGGCTGTTCAGCACAACAGACCCTACAAACGTAGCTGCGGCGGCAAAAAGCGCATATGCGGCGATCGCAGCTAAAGCCGCTGCGACAACCGGCAGGCTCACCGGTCCGAGCAGGCTCCAGGTATACAGACTCGCGATCGCTCCCGCGCCAAGAGTGCTCACAACGATCCCGACGCCCCACACCAGGATCTTCGCTGTGAGATACTCGCTCCTGGTGACGGGCCTGGTTAGCACCCACTCAGTGACTCCTGTTGCCTTTTCCCCTGCAACGATTCCCATGAGCAGAAAGACCAGCACGATCACTGCTATTCCACTCACGTCGCCCAAGAACTGCGTAAGAGCCATAGCTGGCGTTGGCGGCGGCATGATGATCTGGATCTGCTCAGCTGCGCCAGCCAGCTCCAACAGT
>JAAYAB010000284.1 GCA_012719595.1 Bacillota bacterium | reverse complement strand
CTTCCTCCTGCCGAACGCGCTCGGGTTCCTTGCCCTTACACTGATTCCTATTCTCGTAGCCTTCGGCCTCTCGTTTCTCAACTGGGACTTCGCCAACCCTGCGGAGTTCATTGGGGTCAAGAACTTCGCGCGGCTGTTGAGAGACAGCGGGTTCAAGATCGCGTTCAAGAACACCGTGTACTACACTGCGGTTTCAGTGCCGGCCACGATCGTCATCGCACTACTGCTCGCGGTGTTGCTGCACCAAAAGGTCAGGGGAGCCAAGTGGTTCAGGACGATCTACTTCTTCCCCGAGATCTCGTCCATCATCGCAGTAGCAGTGGTCTGGAACATGCTCTACCACCCCACCATGGGTCCGATCAACAGCATACTGAGATCAATAGGGATTGCCAACCCTCCGGGATGGACTGCATCAGTCAAGTGGGCACTGCCTGCGGTCATCTTGATGAGCGTCTGGAAGCAGGTCGGTTACTACACCGTGATCTATCTTGCAGGACTCCAGGGCATACCCGAGCAGATCTACGAAGCTGCCACCATCGACGGTGCAGGCCCGTGGCAGAGGTTCCGGTACATCACAATTCCGATGCTGAGTCCGTCGACCTTTCTGATAAGCATACTCCTGGTCATCAACTCCTTTAAGGTGTTCGACCAGATCGTCATCATGACTGACGGCGGCCCGGGCAGAGCCACTTACGTCTTGGTTTACTACATCTACTACCAGGCATTTCAGCTGTTCAGATTTGGGTATGCCTCAGCCATAGCTACGGTCCTGTTTGCTGTGGTCCTGATCGTCACGATCGTCCAGTTCAAGCTTGAGGGCAAGTGGGTGAACTACCATTCGATGTGACCGTCAGAGGTGACGGGCCGGCGCAACGAGTCGGTGCGACTAGTGTGAGTCGCCGAATTGAGGAGTGGTTGCGGTGAGCGTTCGATATACAACCGTTGACAAAGCTGTGCCAGGCAGGCCAATCGCGCCAAACCGTAGCATGAACGCGATCCAGGGAATATTCGTGTATGCACTGCTCCTGCTCGGAGCTGCCGTTATGCTGCTGCCGTTCATTTGGATGCTGTCCGCATCGCTCAAGCCGGGCATCGAGGTGTTCTCTTTCCCGATTCAGTGGATCCCCGAGAGAATTCGCTGGCAGAACTATGTAGACATCTGGCGGAAGATAGACTTCGTGACATACTACAAGAACACGCTGTGGCTGACTCTGGTGGTCACCTTCAACTCGCTTCTGACCAGCAGCCTGGCAGCGTATGCTTTTGCCAAGATCAACTTCCCGGAGCGGAAAACCTTGTTCCTGGTGTATGTCATGACAATGGCCGTGCCGTTTCAGGTGATCATGATCCCTCAGTTCATCATCATGAAGAACCTCGGTCTGAGCGACTCCCTGTGGGCGCTCGTGCTGCTGCAATCCTTCTCTCCATTCGGCGTGTTCCTGCTGCGGCAGTTCTTCCTGAGTATTCCGGATGAGCTCTCGGAGTGCGCTCGAATAGACGGCTTAAGCGAGCTCGGGATCTTCTCCCGGATAATACTCCCGCTGTCCAAGCCCGCGCTGTCGACTCTGGGTATCTTCCAGTTCAAGTTCGTCTGGAACGACTTCCTCGGCCCGCTCATCTACCTGACGTCCGACAGAAACAAGACCATCCAGCTCGGGATTCGCAAGTTCTACACGCAGTACGGCGTCGAATACGGGCTGATCATGGCGGCATCGGTGTGCGCCCTGCTCCCGGTGATTGTGATGTATGTCGCCTTCCAGAGGTACTTCATTCAGGGAATTGCGACAACAGGTCTCAAGGGGTAGGAGGCTGCCGGGCCCAAGCAACTGACTGCTGCAACGAAAGCATCAGGCCGATTGACCGCCCGAAGCTGTGTGTCAGAGAGGGCGCCTTCAGGCCTCGACACTTGTTGCCCCGGTATTGGAACCTGAAAACTTCCTGATCATTCGTTCGTCCCGATCAGTGCCCGCAGACTCGGCAACTACTCGCCGACCCAGATCAGTCTCCAAAGCTGGCTGTCCGTCCCGCTGTCAACCGCCTGGACCACGAGCGGCCTCCCGCTCGCCGGATCCTCCAACGCCTCCAGCGACATACCGCTGCTCTTGTTTGTGATCCGGTAGTACTCGCCGTCGTCTGAGGAGAGATGCCACAGCCTTTGAGCTTGGTTCTCATAGCTGCCTAGCCGGATAGCTGCCCCCGCATCAGTGCTTGCGCCGGCAACCTCCAGGTAGTTGAGACTGTGCCTGCT
>JAAYAB010000051.1 GCA_012719595.1 Bacillota bacterium | reverse complement strand
TCTAGGAGTGTCGTCTTACCTGCACAAGATCAGGGGCAAGACCGCGATGCTGTTTGCGCTGTCGTGCGGCCTCGGAGCCGGATGTGCGGGCTGCAACAGGCAAATCATCACCGCGCTGGTGCGGTATGGCATGAACCTTGGCATGGCGTTTCAGATCAATGACGACATCATGGATTTCACCTTCGCCGAGGAGCGGATGGGCAAGCCGCGGACCAACGACATAAGGACCGGCGTCTATACACTGCCGGTGATTCTGGGGTCGCACGACTCAAGGCTCGGAAAGCGTATCACTCACCTGGCTCAGAATCCCGACGGGACAGAGGACTGGGCTCTGAAGCTGGCCGACGCAGTTCGCAACAGTGGGGCACTCGAGGCGTGCTCGCAACTGCTTCAACGGTACATCACCAAAGCCAGGCACCATATGGAGCAACTGCCGCGCAGCCGATATGACCGCCTGCTCGCGTCGCTCCCGGAGGCCCTGTGCCTTGCAGCTGCTCCTGCCCAGGTCCTGGCGCGGGTATCCGGTGCGCCGACTGGAATACGGTAAGGGCGAGGAGGTGTGGCTCAGTTGAAAAAGACCAAGATAGTGTGCACTCTTGGGCCTTCGAGCTCAAGCTACGATGTGTTGCGAAAGATGGTCGAGAGCGGTGCGGACGTCATGCGCTTCAACCTGTCGCACGGCACCCATGAGGAGCACAGCGATAGAATAGGGTTGGTGAGGAGGATCTCCGCCGACCTCGGAAGGCCGATCGGCGTCATGGTCGACCTGCAGGGCCCGAAGATCCGTACGGGCGATCTCAAGGGCGGCGAAGTAGTGCTGACGGAGGGTCAGGAAGTCGAACTGACAACCGAGCCCGTGCTCGGCTGCGACAGTGTGATACCAGTGCTGTACCACAGGTTGTACAGCGATGTCAAGCCCGGAGGCTCGATCATGCTCGACGACGGGCTGATCGAACTAACCGTGCTGGAGGTAGGCAAGGACCGTGTCCGGTGCCGCGTCGTCACCGGAGGGGTGCTCAAGAGCAGGAAGGGCGTGTGCCTTCAGTGCGTCAAAATAGACCTGCCTGCCATCACAGACAAAGACCGTCGTGACATAGACTTCGGGACCCTGAACGAGGTCGACTTCTTTGCGATCTCATTCGTGAGGACAGCCGAGGATGTCAGAGCAGTCCGACAGATCATTGCGGACCGCGGCTCCGACGCTGAAGTCATTGCGAAGATTGAGAGCGTGCAGGCGCTCGAGAACCTCGACGAGATAATCGAAGCGGCAGACGCCGTGATGATCGCCAGGGGAGACCTCGGCATAGAGATGCCTCCGGAGGAAGTCCCCGTGATGCAGAGCGCGATCATTCGCAAGTGTAATGAGCAGGGGAAACCGGTCATAACTGCGACCCAGATGCTTGAGTCCATGAAGCACAGCCCGCTGCCCACGAGAGCCGAGGTTGCCGACGTGTCGGGTGCGATAATGCAGGGCTCGGATGCAGTGATGCTCTCGGGCGAGTCAGCCGTTGGCGACTATCCCGTCGCAGCAGTGCGCATGATGGCGAGGATTGCGAGGCGGATAGAGCGGGAACTGCCCTATGACGAGATGCTGAGGAGCAGAGCAGTCGAAAGCGGCGCTTCGATCGCGGACGCTATATGCCATTCGGCTTGCGTGACTGCTGAGAAGCTTGGACTTGCAGCCATCATCAGTTCCACCAACTCCGGGAGCACGGCTCGCAACGTAGCCAAGTACCGCCCAAGAAGCCCGATCATAGCTGCGACTCCGAATGTGCGCGTGGCCAACCGTCTGTCGCTGGTGTGGGGTGTGACTCCTGTTGTCGTCGGATACCGAGACAACACAGACAGCATAGTGGAGTGCAGCGTCGAAGCGGCGGTTCAGCGCGGTTTGGCCTCCCGGGGAGACCTTGTGGCAATCACCGCAGGCATCGGGCCGACTATCCCTGCACCTACGAACTTCGTGAGGGTACACCGGGTCTGATGCGTCTCAACAAGCGGAGGATCGTCGCTCACGTGAGGTGACAAATCATTGTGGGGTGGCGGGTTATTGGAGGTATAGCGGTATGGAGAAGAGAGTAGTCACAATAGGCATTCTTGGGGTCGGCAACGTCGGCACAGGCGTCGCACGCGTCTTCCTGGACCAGGCGGCACTGCTGACTGAGCGGACAGGTATAGAGTTTCGGATCAAGTCTGCCCTCGACGTGGACTGGGAGCGTGAAAGGACCGTTGATCTGTCTGGAATCCAGTGCACTACTGACGTCGATGACATCCTGTCAGACCCTGAGATCGATATAGTAGTGGAGACTATCGGAGGTGAAGACCCTGCCTTCGACTATGTCATGCGCGCACTAGAGAAGGGCAAACACGTAGTCACTGCAAACAAGGCCCTGGTCGCGAGCAGGGGCAGAGAGCTCTTCAGGAAAGCGCGAGAGTCCAACGTCGATCTCCTGTTCGAGGCGAGCGTCGGAGGAGGAATCCCCATAGTCAAGGGGCTCAGAGAAGGACTGGTCGCGAACAGGATTCTCAATATCTACGGAATCGTCAACGGCACGTCCAATTACATACTGACAAGGATGCACCAGGACGGGCTGGAGTTCGGCGAGGCTCTGAAGGAGGCCCAGGAAAGAGGGTTTGCGGAGGCTGACCCGACTCTCGATGTCAGCGGCGGCGATGCAGCTCACAAGCTAGCGATTCTTGCGTCGATCGCCTCTTCGACAGTCGTAGACCTCGACACCATATACACAGAAGGCATTACCAACGTCTCGAAACTTGATGTCGACTTCGCAAAGAGCTTCGGGTACACCGTCAAGCTGCTGGCTATCTGCAAGATGGGCGAGGGCAAGATGGATCTCAGAGTGCACCCGACTCTGGTTCCGAACAGCCACCTGCTGGCCTCCGTCAGCTATGAACTCAACGCCGTTTTTGTGGAAGGAGACTTCGTCGGCAAGACGATGTTCTATGGTCCGGGAGCCGGAGAACGTCCGACTGCAAGTGCGGTAGCGAGCGACATCGTAGATCTGGCGAAGGACATGGAGCTGCGCTCCGGCGAAAGGCTCAGCACTCTCACCATAGACCCCGAGGCGCGGCCGGAAGTGCTGCCGGTCAGTCAGGTCGAGAACCGGTTCTACCTCCGTCTGTACACCTATGACGCTCCGGGAATCCTCGCCCGGATATCAGGCATACTTGGCAACCATTCGATCAGCATATCATCTGTGGTTCAGCTCGAGAGACACGTATACGACAACTACGTTCCACTCGTGATACTGACGCACCGGGCGCGGGAAGCGGACATGCAGAAGGCACTGGCGGAGATCACGTCTCTCGACGTCACTCTGCCGGATTACCTGCGGTTGCGCTTGTTCTAGTTCATGGGAGGCTGCCGCATGAGGGTCGGGGTCGATATCATTGAGGTCGAACGAGTCGAGAAGGCGCTGACGTCTCGCGGAGAGCGGTTTGCCGGCCGAGTCTTCACGGAGAGAGAAATCCGCTATTGTGACTCCACGCGGACCAGGTTTCAGTCCTATGCGGCCAGGTTCGCTGCAAAGGAGGCTGTGTCCAAGCTGTTGGGCACAGGGTTCTCCGGGTTTCTTCCGCGGGACATCGAAGTGGTCACAGATGATGAGGGCAGGCCGGAGGTCATCCTGCACGGCAGGGCGAGAGAGCTTGCGGCCTCCGCGGGAATTGAGAATATCGAGATAAGCCTCAGCCATGTGAGACAGATGGCCATAGCAGTCGCTGCAGCTGAAGGAGGACGGATCGAGTGAGAGTGCTATTGCCTTCGGAGATGAGAGCCGTAGACAGGTACGCCATCGATCAGCTTCATGTGCCGGGAGTTGCACTGATGGAAAACGCGGGTGCCGCAGTCGCTGAGCGAGTCGCAGAATGCATGTGCGAACTCGGTTGCTGCCAAGGCACCGGCCGGGTTGTAGTCCTCTGCGGGCCCGGCAACAATGGCGGCGACGGCTTCGTCGCGGCCCGGCGGCTGGCGTCCGAGGGCTTGTCGGTCGACGTCTATGCCCTTTGCTCGCAGGACAGGATCGCGGGAGATGCGCTGACGCATCTGAACTGGCTGAAGCACTGCGGGATTGATGTCGACTTCGTTGAATCGTGCAGCGGCAAGCTTTGGGCAGACATCGAGCGCGCTGACGTTATTGTCGACGCTATCCTAGGGACAGGGATAGAGAAAGAGGTCACCGGCCTGTTTGCAGAGGTGATAGCGCGGGTGAACGAGTCCGGCGCCTGCGTAGTCGCTGTCGACATCCCTTCCGGAATCGACGGCGCTACCGGGAAGGTGATGGGCACTGCAGTCCGCGCAGATATTACTGTGACGTTTGCATATCCTAAGGTGGGTCAGCTGTTCTATCCGGGCCGCGAGTTCTGCGGGGAGCTCGAGGTCGCAGATATCGGGATACCCCCGGCCGCACCGGATGAGACAGAAGACATTCAGTCCGTGATCCACCTCATCGACGATGAGCGCGTGCGCGAGTCACTGCCGAAGCGGATTCAGCCTTCGCACAAGGGAACCTACGGACGGCTCGTGGTGATAGGGGGGTCGGCAGGGATGCCCGGCGCGGCATCACTTGCGTGTTCGGCTGCACTGAGGGCTGGTGCAGGAACCGTCGTGGCGATCACGCCCCGTTCGATCCGGCACATTCTGCATGGCCACGACGCGGAGGTCATGAGTATAGGTGCGGACGAGACGAGCGAAGGGGGATTCTCCGCCGCAGCGCTCGAGTCCGTATTGGCTGGAGTGCGCCCGGCAGCCGCGTTCGTCCTGGGCCCCGGAATCGGGAGGAGCGGCGATGCAGCCTCACTAGTTAAGGGGCTGTTGACTGCAGCGGACCGTGCCGGAGTGGTTGATGCGGACGCCCTGGTAGTTCTCTCGCAATCGGGCGTCGACCTGGCTTCGGTGAATGCAGACCTCGTCCTGACTCCCCATCCGGGAGAGATGTCAGCGCTGACGGGCCTGCCTGTTGCAGACATACTGGACAACCCCGTTCAGGTGTGCGCCAGATACGCAGTCCAGTGGCGCAAGACAGTGGTTCTCAAGGGAGCCACTACTGTTGTCGGATCGCCGGACGGGAGCGCCCACATAAGCGTTCGAGGGAATGCGGGACTCGCTACGGGAGGGACCGGAGACGTTCTTGCGGGCATCATCGGCGCGTTTCTGGCTCAAGGCATTCGGCCGTGTGAGGCCGCGATCTGCGGAACCTACGTGCACGGCGTTGCCGGCGAGTTGGCGTCGGAGTCAAATGGCATGGTAAGCATGCTCGCCCGCGATGTGGTCAGCTCCATAGCGTCGGCGCTCGACAGCATATCCAATCCATGAATTGGAGAGACCGCCTCGTGTTGACATAGATGCCTGCTGCGGCGTATAATCTCAGTGTATATACTCCGATACATCACCTCTGTTTGCTTGATCGCCGTTTACCTGCTTGTGTCATCACTTCCCCTGGAGGCGAGTCGACCGCATGGCGCAGACGAAGAGGATCATGATCAGCATCCCGCAGCCGCTGCTGGACGAGGTTGACGCATTTCTCTGCAACGAGGACTGCAACAGAAGCGAGTTCATTCGGAGGGCCATGATCGAGTTCATCAAGGAGAGGAAGAAGGCCCGAATCAGAGAGCAGATGCGGGCCGGCTATGCATCAATGGCCGCGATAAACCTTCAGCTGTGCGAGGAAGGTTTGACGGAAGACGCAGCGTCTCTCTCCAAGTATGAAAGGCTCTTGATGGAGAGTGACAGGAGTGGTTAAGAGGGGAGACGTCTTCTACGCAAATCTGAACCCTATAGTGGGCTCGGAGCAGGGAGGAACCAGGCCTGTCCTGGTGATTCAGAATGATATCGGCAACCAGTACAGCCCGACGACGATCGTGGCGGCCATCACCTCCCGCATCAAGCGCGCGAAGCTTCCGACGCACGTGGAGATAGGAGCTGAGGAAAGCGGACTGCAGGTCGACTCAGTTATCCTTCTCGAGCAAGTCCGCACCATCGACAAGATGCGGCTCAAGGAAAAGGTGTCCCATCTGGACGATGCGATGATGGAAAAGGTCGACCGGGCGCTGTCAATAAGCCTCGGTCTTGACAAGCTGTAGGAGCAATTGATGGATAGCCTGTTGGGCAGGAGACGAGTATGAGACAAAAAGCGGCCCCGCTGGAGAGCGGGGCCGTTTCTTCTATGGGCACCGGTACGCGCAGCACGCCTTACTTGGCGCCACCAAGAAGGAGCGCTGCCGCGGCTGCAAGGCCGCCAATCAAGAGCAGGCTGGACGCTCCCGAATCGCCGGTCTTGGGCTTCGGCGCGCCGGCGGCCTCGAGCTCTTCCACTCGGGTTCTCAGATCGTTGAGCTGGCTCATGAGCGCAGCCATCCGTCCGATGGTGAGCTCGTCCTGGTCTGAGATCACCTGGTTGAACTGCGCGTTGATGTCGGCTATGTTCCTCTCCAGTGCGTCTATGTCGGAACGCAGATCGGCAATCAGATCTGCCTGCGCCTGCAATTTGCTTTCCATCTCGGCAAAGCGTGAATCGGCGTCGCTGGCAACCTCCGCTATGTCCCTGGACAACTGAGCGTCGGCTGCCTGGTAGTTCTCGCTAAGCTGGAGGAATCCCGTCTGGAGCCCGCTCAAGAGCTTCTCCTGCACGCCCAATCTTTCTTTGAGTTGAGCGTTGCTGTCGGCCAGCTGACGGGTCAGCGACTCAAGTTCCGCAGCCGTGTCTTCGTCGACGCTCTCCAGACTGGCCACCCGGCTCTCGATTGACTCTGCGTCCTTCCGAAGAGCATCTATTGCAGCGGAGTTCGCATCGATCGCACTCTGAAGCTGTGCGTCGGCAGACCCAGATGCAGCTGTCTGCTGCTGCATCTGGGCTTGCAGGCCGTCAATGAGCTGCCTGTGCGTTTGCAGGAGATCCGACACGGATTTGTCTGCGTTCTTCAGACCTGCAATCTCGCTTTGGATGGAAGCGGCCTCTTTCTCGAGGTTCGCGATGGAGCTGTGGGAATAGGCTATAGCGTCTTCGAGTCTCGCCTCCGTCGCTTCAGACGCAGCGGCGAGCTCTGCTATGCTGGCGGCGTTGGCAGCAACCTTAAGGTCAGTCTGCGCCGCGCCTGTCTTGATCTTGTCGAGCTCAGCCTCGATATCAGCTATGCTTGCTGCCATGCTCTTCTTGACAGAATCGAGGTCGTTGAGCAGTTGTCCGAGGTCGCCTCCGAAGGTGACGCGGTCGCGGGCCACGGTGGCCTCAATCGCACCGATCTGCTCGAGAAGAGCAGCGACCTGTCCGTCTAGGTTCGTGAGCAGATCGGTTTTCGTCTTCTCGAGTGCAGTCGAGAGGCTGACCTGTGTCTTCTCCAGAGTTGATTGCGTCGACGCAAGGGCGCTTCTCAGCCCTTCGATCTTCTCGTCCATTGCTGATGCTCGGGTGTTCAGAGCCGTGATGTCTGACATGGCTTCCGTGAGATCCTGCGTTATGAGGGAGAGGGCTGACTGGGTGGACCGAGCGTCGTCGGCCACTGTCTTCTCCAATGCCTTCAGAGAAGTATCGGTGCTGTTCAGCCTGTTTGACAGCTCTGTGTCTTTTTTGACCCGTTCGTCAATCTCAGCCAGCAGGCTGTTGTGCACCGCCTCAACTGAACCCCTGACAGTGCCGAGGTCCTTCTGCAGCGCAGCAATATCTGCGTTCGCACCCGTCAGTTGGGCCTCCAGCGCGTCCAACTCCCGACCGACCTGGGCGAGCTGCTGAGTGATCTGGGTTTCGAGCCCGGCGTCAGCCTGGCTGAGTTGGCCGATTGCGCTGCCCAGATTCGAAGAGAGTTCCGAGGCTGACTTCGACAGCGCGTCGATTGCCCGCGACTTGGCTTCGAGGTCTCCAAAGATCTCATTGAGATCCGACAGGATGTCGCTGATCTGTTGTTTTGCGGCGAGAAGATCAACCCCGATATCGCCAGTCTTCTTGTCGAGCGCAGACTGCAGGAGGGACACTTGATTGACAAGGTCAGTGACGCCGGTCTCTGCGGTATTGAGGCGCTTGGACAGGAGGTCAACAACGCCTTCCAGCGCTGTCGCTCTCTGTTCCACTTCCTGCGCAAGCCCTGTTGCAGAGTTGACATCTTCCCTCAGCACTACGCGTTCTTTCTGAGCCTCTTGCAACGATGCGCTGAGCTTGTCCACGTCCGCAGCCAATTGCACGAGTTCGTCCTTGAACTCAGTTGTGAGCTTTCTCACGAGCTCTATGTCTTCTTGCGTCGTGACTATCGAGCCGGACTCGACAGCCTCCACCACTCTATAGATGACCTGAGCGAATTGGTACCTGGAGACCGGTTCGTCGCCCTTGAACGTGCTGTCCGGGTAGAGTTCGAGATACCCCTTCGCCACGAGACTCTCGACGGCCTGGTATGCCCAGTGAGTCCTCGGAACGTCTGTCACAGAGCTCTGCGCCAGAGTCTGCGCGGTTCCCAGAGCCAACGCAACGACCAGGCAGGCGGCGACCAATGACCATAACGGTGTGCGGTTCCGGCATCCTCGGATCGACATCCTGATTACCTCCTCGTTACTTTCCGACGGTGTATGTAGGGTTGACCAGGGTGTACTCAATGTGCCTGCGGCTTCCGTCCAAGAGGGTTATGTTGCCAAGACGCAGCGCTACATCCCCGGTCCCTATCACTTTGAAGTTCAGACGGGCGACCTCTCCGGAAGCCGTAGCCGACTGCGCCATGATTCCGGAGACCTTCCAAATGACTCCCTGTGCCATGTCGATCGTCGGAGTTCCCCACGTCGGACCCACCAGCTGGTAGTCGTCCGTGACGAAGAGAGTGCCCCTCGACACGCTGATAGGCTTTAGCAGGTCCTTCGGGTACGCTACATCGAAGTGGATCTCGTACAGGTCCGGCACGTTGGCAACCCTGACGATCACTGAGATATACTTGCCGACCGAGGCGTCGTTGACCTCGTCGTAGCTGACGATGATCCGTGGCTCGAGATCAGGTATTCTGGCCGTTGCCGAGTCTGTCTTGGGATCAGTGCTGGACGAGCTGACAGTCGTCTGGGCGGTCAGGGTCACATTGTCCACCCGCGTGACAACCCACCACTTCACAGTCAGCCGCTCTCCAGGCTTGAGATATCCCAGAGGCTTGACCGGCATCTCACCCCTTGCAAGCTCCAGCCCTTGCGGAAGCGTGATCGAGGCCTCAGCCCGATAGGCCACCGCGCCGCCGTTGTTTGCGATCGTACTCTCAAACGCAAACGGATGGGGGGTAAGGAGCTCGTTGATCACAGAGAGCCTGACGTCAGGCGTATCAATGGACAACTGCGGCGGCGCCAGAATGCGGATCGGCCTGACAACCGTCGCCTTGTCAGCGTTGATCGCCTCCACCGAGACGGAGAAGCTAGTCATCGTCGGTGTCGTGGTGGTCGGACGGACCTTCCAGACTACCTGCGCGGTGTCGCCGACCTCGATGTCTGCCAGCTCTCTGCGGGCAGCCTGGCCAGGCGACAGCCTAAGTTCGGGCGGAAGCGAGATCTCAGTGACCACACCTCGGGCCTTTCCTTCGCCCGTGTTGTTGATATATGCGACCACTGAGAACTCGGGGAGTCTGTCTTTCGCCGTGGTGACCTCGCTCGGAGACGTGACTCCGAGTGAGAGGACACCCGGGACTATGGTAATGCCGCCCAGGCCGTAATAGGCAATGTAGGTAACAGACTGTCCAGGCATGATGGTCACGGAATCCCAGAAGAGGGCGACAGCGCTGTCCAGCTCGAACTCGCCGGTTCGTGTGAAGTCCTTGCCCTCCACCAATCTGAACTTCCAGGGGTTGTCTGCGATATCACCCCAGTTGGTGAAGTACATCAGGTCAGGGGCGGACAGCTCACCGCCAAGGAGCGTGCCTTGCGAGATGAGTGTCGTATTGGTCAGCGAGTCAAATGCTTGCCAGTACTCGGGCAGTTCAGACTTGGTGTACATCGCATTGGTGGTCAGCGCCCTGTCTCCGGCTCTGAAGGGAGCGCCGTCATTCGGTCCGAGCATGGTGTCGAGAGCAAGGCGAAGACCGACTGAGTGGCTGACGTCGTCAGTGTTCAGGATCGTGTACTCTATGCGTGCGGTGTCCTCATAGCCGGTTGAGGGGCTCTGTGTGAAAGAGAGCTTCTGGGTGACGACTACGCCTCCCGGGTAGATCCATCCGCAGACGATTTCAGAACCGGTCACGCGAGGCTCGATGAGCACCTCGCCGTATTGCTGGCCCTTGCCTGCCCTCGTATCCGTGCGTCCGCCAAAAATGAAGTTGGTTTCGTCAATGCGGACGGTGGTGTAGGAGGTGTGCGGCACGGGGTGGCCGTATATGAGGCGCTGGTTGTCGTCCGAAGCCTTGAGCGGGTCTCCTCCAGTCGAGTCGACTCCGAACCGGCCCGCGCCGTCGTCAGAACTGTTCACTCTGATCCGTATGTAGTCGTTCGAGAGAAAGATGAAGTCTTC
>JAAYAB010000283.1 GCA_012719595.1 Bacillota bacterium | reverse complement strand
TAAGCCGAATGCCGGCTGATGGTGACGCCTACAGCCTGGCCGTCAGGCGGCAATCGGTCTCGGTAGCGACGCTTACAGCCCCTTCGCCAGGTGGTAGTAGATCTCGTTCCACCTGAGTTCCTTCTTGAACTCGCACAGAGTCGTGCCGCTGCCGATTACCAAGAACTCGAGTCCCGCTATCTCGGCGAAATCCTCAAGGTGCCTGGTGTTGACTGCCTGGCTGAATCCAGTGTGATGAGCTCCTCCTGCGAGTATCCAAGCTGCCGCAGCGACTCTGAGGTCGGGCTTGGGCACCCACACCGCCCTGGCCACTGGCAGCTTCTTCAACGGCTCATCCGGCGGAACCACTCGGACCTCGTTGACTATCATCCTGAACCTGTTGCCCATGTCCACAATGGTGGCGTTGACCGCCGGGCCGGCCGGTACGTTGAACACCAACCTGGCCGGATCTGCCTTTCCGCCGATCGACAGCGGGTGCATCTCGAGTGACGGCTTGCCCTCGGCTATGGACTCGCATACCTCGAGCATGTGAGCACCGAGTACCTTCATATCCCCGGGCTTGAGATGGTATGTATAGTCCTCCATGAACGAGGTGCCGCCGTTCAGGCCGGTGCCCATCACCTTCATAGCCCTGACCAGTGCCGCTGTCTTCCAGTCACCCTCTGCTCCGAAGCCGTACCCGTCCGCCATGAGCCTCTGAACTGCAAGTCCCGGAAGCTGCTCAAGACCGTGGAGATTCTCAAATGTCGTAGTGAAGCCCTTGAACCCGCCCTGCTCAAGGAAGGCTCTCATCCCCAACTCTATCTTAGCCGCAGTGCGCAGCGCCTGGCGCTGACTCCCACCCTTCTTGAGGGTCTCGGCCAGCACATATTTGTCCTCATACTCAGACACCAGCCGATCTACTTCCGCATCGGCCACTTGATTCACATATGCCACTAGGTCTCCGAGGCCATAGCCGTTGACTGAATACCCGAATCGGATCTGGGCCTCGACCTTGTCGCCCTCGGTCACCGCCACTTCGCGCATGTTGTCGCCAAACCTGGCGATCTTGGCGCCTCGAGAGTCGTGCCAAGCTGCCGCTGCACGCATCCAGACTGCGAGGTCCTTCTGAACCTCGGGGTCCTGCCAGTGGCCGACAATGACCTTGCGGTTCAGGCGCAGCCTGGTCGCCATAAAACCGAACTCTCTGCCGCCGTGAGCGGACTGGTTGAGGTTCATGAAGTCCATGTCGATCTCGGCCCAGGGGATGTCTCTGTTGAACTGAGTGTGGAGGTGAGCGAACGGCTTACTCAGGAGAGTCAGTCCGTTGATCCACATCTTCGCAGGAGAGAATGTGTGCATCCACGTGATCAGGCCGATGCAGTTGGGGCTGGCGTTTGCCTCTAGACACAGGTTCGTTATTGCATCGGGTGTCGTCAGCACAGGCTTATACACGACTCGAACCGGGATTTCGTCGGAGTTCGACAAACCGTTGGCGATCGTCTGCGAGTCTTCAGCAACCTGCTTGAGCGTCTCCTCGCCATACAGGTGCTGGCTCCCTGTCACGAACCAGACCTCGAGCTTATCGAAATGCTTCACTGGCAAACCCTCCTTAGCAAGTCTCGTTTGCGCTTCTTGCTGCGCACCTGCGCCTCAACCCACGCTTTCCATAGCCTCAATCCCAGCGCTGTGCTGCAGCCTGTCAGCCTCAGGCGCGGCGATTCAGCCGACCACAGCCTTCCAAAGCCTATGTTACAGCAACCAATGGCGAACGGCAATACCGCCAGCCGCTTCCGCCCCTATCGCGTCGGCGCGCTGCATACCAAAAGGCCTCTGGAGGGGTCCAGCTCGCCTACTGCCAGCTCCGTATCTGTCGCAGCCCAGGCATAGGCCGTGAGATGCGCTACCCGATGCCACCGATCTTGGAAGCGACACTGACCTCTGAGACGTTTACGAAGTCAAACCCCATGTCCGACAAATCGGAGACGCTCGTGACAGCCTTGCCTCCCGCCAACACGTTGTCGAAGACGACTTCCTTTATTCCGTATTCGGCTCCTCCCCTCACCACCGCGCGGTCCTTCGCCGGCCCATCTATATTGCAGCCGATAAGACACAGCTTGTCTGCATCGACGCTTTCACCGGGCTCATGATCGGGTCCTGCGCAAAGGAGGAACCGGCTGGACTCGGAGCACCGCTCGAATCCGCAGTTATTGAAGACGATGGTTCCGTACAGCGCTCCTCCCTTCAACCGGTGGATCGCTATGTGCTGCAGCTCGGCGAAAATGAAATCGACGTTTTCAAAGAGAACGCCGTCAATCCTGTCTTTGCTGTTCCAGCCGATACGAGTCCCGCTGCAGAGAGTCCATCCTGTGCAGTTCCTGACCGTGATATTGCTCGTATCTGCACGTTCCAGCCGCTTGTATCTGTTGAGCGTCATGATCGCCCAGCAGTCGTCGTGTGAGTAGGCAAAACAGTTCTCGTATGAGATGCGCTTGGAGCAGGACACATCAAACGCGTCCATCCACAGGTGATGAGGGACGTTCAGGGCTTTGACATTGTCGACCACTGCGTCTTCTGTGTTGCTCAAGAGGCACGCCCAGTTGCTGCTGTTTCGCAGAATCACGTCTCTTATGACCACGTTTCTGCAGTTGATCGTCTCGAAAAGATCTATCAACTTGCTCTCGTCTG
>JAAYAB010000282.1 GCA_012719595.1 Bacillota bacterium | reverse complement strand
AGGCGAGAAGGTAGGAATCATAGGTCCAAACGGGGTCGGCAAGTCCACTCTTCTGCGCATTCTGCTTGGAATGGAACTCCCTGACCGCGGCCAGGGCGCCATCGGATCCTGGGTGAAGCACTCCTACTTCTCCCAAGACTCGTGCGGCCTGGATGAGGACAAGACTGTGCTCGAGACGATTACAGCGGCAACTCAATTGAAGGACGGCGAAGCGCGCCAGTACCTCGCCAAGTTCCTCTTCAGAGGAGAGGACGTCTACAAGCACGTGTCAGTGTTGAGCGGCGGAGAGCGGAGCAGACTCATCCTCTGCAAGATGATCTTCGAGGAACCATACTGTCTGGTGCTCGACGAGCCAACAAACCACCTCGACATAGAATCAAGGGAATGCCTTGAGGACGCGCTGAGGAGCTTTGCTGGCACTGTCATTGCCGTGTCACACGACCGGTATTTCCTCAATAAGGTCGCTACCAGAATACTCGAATTGAGGGACGGCAAGATCTACTCATACGATGGCAACTACGCCTCGTACAAAAAACAGCTCCTGACAGGCAAGGTGTCCGGCGCCGGTGTGGATGCTCCTGGCTCGACCGGTTCCGGTAGGAGAACGGGCTCTGCGAAGGGGGCCGGTGCTGCCACGGGGACCGGTGCTGCCAGGGCAGCCGGTTCCGCCAAGGCGACAGGCTCTACCGGAGGGGGCGGCCCTGCCAGGGCGATGGGCGCTGCCAAAGCGGCCTACGCTGCCAAAGCAATAGGCAAGTCCGGCCGATCGGCGAAAGCGGCGGCTCGGAGCCATTCCTCGCAGGTGAGAGCGACATCGAAGCTCGACGCCGACGATCTCGAAGCCGAGATCTTCGCTCTTGAGGAGCGTGCCTCAGAGCTGGAGAAGCTGTTCGCCGATGCCGACTTCTACAAGACTCCTGAGTGCTACCAGAAGCTGCGAGAGCACGAGCAGATCATGGAGAGGCTCCGTGTGCTCTACGACGCCTGCGAAACGCTCTAGACATTCGACTGCGACAAGCTCTGGACGCTTGAGTAACAGGTCGCCGGTGCCTAATCGTGACATGCCCGGTAGGCCCTATGTTGAAGGATGCGTGGTATCCAGCGCACTGCGGTATCTAGCAGCGACATCGCCGAAATGGTCCAGGGCAGCCCGACCCTGCTCATGGAGATCGTAGACGCCCCGTGACACCCTGACAAACCACCCGTAGTGGTTCTTGGAGAGAATAGATTGGGTCTTCTGTCCCGTTCCGAGTTCGCGCAGCCGCCTTGGGGACAGAGGACCGAATCTCTCCATGCAGCATGCTATATGGATGGCATTCTCCCTGTATGCTGTAATGATCTTATGGCGCGTGCAGCCGCCTGTGTTGTAGTCGCCTGACCGGCCGCGCATCTCCCTGATCATGCTTTGCCTGATTCGGCGGCCCCGGCTGACGCTCGCAAGCCGGTCGAAGGACTTGGGATGAAGCACGATTTCGATCTCCGCCTTGTCATGAGGCTGTGCAACGAATATGAGACCCAGCTCCAGCCGCCTCAGCAGGTGGAGGTACGACCGCCAACGTCTGCCCCGTACGCCCCCTTTCGGCCGAGGCACCGCCACGTACACCGCCTCAACCGCCTTCTGACGCTCCACAGCCTGTGCAACGAGATTCAGGCAGAATCCGAGCTTCAGCTCTACAGCCACGAGTTCATCCCCGCGGCTTGCTACGAGATCGCAGTCTCTGACTTCACCATAGACCGAGTATCCCTGCTCCGTCAGGTAGTCAGCTATCGGTCGGTACAGGTCAGTCTCGCTGAGGCGAACAGATCTGGCAGCCACCCGCTCACACCGCCCTCTTTTGACATGAGAACTCCGGCCAAGACTCCACGGGTTCCGGCCATCACTAGGCACTATCAGTCATGTGACAGAACACTCCGACTAATCGGACGAATAGGAAGTATCGCAAGAGACTGGCAACTCAAGGCAGGACGAAATCCCGCAGCTCATCGACAGTCCTGAAATACCGCGTGCAGGCTCGCTGCATGTAATCCCTTATCTCGGGAATCTGGTGCCCCCAGCCGGCACCCGCGACCGGCACGCCGGCGGCCTGAGCCATCAGCACGCCTGGCTTCAGGTCATCCACAACGAGCGTCTCTTCAGGACTGATTTGATAGGTTCTCAGTATCTCCTTCACCGGAAACGGACTTGGCTTCCGCTTTTCTGCGTCCGGAGTCCAACCGAAGATCATCTCCGGCAGACATGCGCCAGAGGTTGCAGCAAGGTAGTCCCTCTCTATGATCTCCCGGTCAGAATGCGAAACCACAGCCACGATCCCGCCCCTGCTGCGGAAGTCGTACAGCAGGTCCAGGAAGCCGGGATAGAACTCAGGCACACGCTCAGACACCATGCGCCTCCAGGTCTCCAACTCGAACTCCATCTCCTCATCCGTGAAATGCAGCTCGTCTCTCAAGTACGCGGTGAGTCCTGGATCACAGTTCTTAAGCAGCCATCGGTTCAGGTCAATGACATCGTGGCTGGGCCGGATCTTCCTCATGACCTCGACGTGCGCAGGGTAGTGGATTGTCGCTGTGCTGTTGACAGCAGTGTCATCATGGTCAACGATCAGGCACTTGTACCGCAGAGTCATTTCGCATCCTCCACCAGTACATTACATTATACATTGATGCCAGCAGCCTGAAAAAGGGTATAAAAAAGACCCGCTTGATCGGGTCCGTGGGCGGCCGATGCCTCTATCGATGGCTTCTGCCCTGCCGTGTGCAGGTACTCACTACTGACGAGATATGATAGCGCCCGGCCGCCCAGACTCCCCTACTCCATTCGCTTCTTTCACCGTTTCTTCTCCCTTCCAAGGCAAGATTGCTGGCAGTTTACTGCCTCCCTACGCCTCACGCAAGCCTTCTGTTTACCAGTTGTACGAACGCCTCGGCTCGCATCTTGTCGACGTCGGGATCGAAATGGCGACCTCCGACCCTCGTCTGCCGACGAGCTCCATCAGAGCTGCCGCCGTCCCACTCGACTCCTGATCGAACCACTCGTCTGCTTCTCCGCCTTACCTTCAGCTCGACGGAAAACGCTAGGTTTCCGACAGGTAGCGTCAACGTCATGGTGTGTCACCTCCACTCTGGTTGTCAGGATCTCGGTAGTCTTGCATCCTGTATCCTGTATACAGTATACCATGAATCCTCAACCACACGCAATACTACCACCCGCGCGTCGCGAATTCCAGTCCCGGCTTTATTCGGAACCGTTCTTGCCGCCGGTCACGGGCCCCTAGGTCCTTCCGGTCACAGAAAAAGAGTCCCGCCAATAACTTGCAGGACTCCTGCCAGTCAAATGCGAAACCCCTGCCAGCCGCAGGCGAGACCCTGATCAATAACGCGCTCGAGCGCTCACCGGTGTCAAATGACTGCCACGATCCGCTCAACCGCCTTCTCAGTGTTCTGCCTGCTGCCGAATGCCGTCAGCCTGACGAACCCCTCGCCGCAGGCTCCAAAACCTGCCCCAGGAGTGCAGACTACATGAGCGCGCTCCAGCAGGTGGTCGAAGAACTCCCAAGAGGTCATTCCACCCGGGACCTTCACCCACATGTACGGGGAGTTCTCTCCCCCATACACTGTCAACCCCGCGGAACGCAGTCCATCCACTATGATCCGGGCGTTCGACATGTAGAAGTCGATCAGAGCCGCAACCTGCGCTCTGCCCTCATCGGAGTAGACGGATGCAGCTGCGACTTGCACTGGATACGAGACGCCGTTGAACTTGGTCGTCTGTCTTCTGAGCCACAAGGCATTGAGCGAGTGAGCCGAGCCGTCCGATGCGTACGCCTTCACTTTCTTTGGCACTACTGCAAACGCGCACCTCGTGCCCGTGAATCCAGCCTTCTTCGAGAAGCTCCTGAACTCGACTGCGACCTCATCTGCTCCCTCAACCTCGAATATGCTGTGAGGTAGCCTGTCATCGCGGATGTACGCCTCGTATGCTGCGTCGAACAGGATGATTGCACGAGTCTCGCGTGCGAACTGCACCCATCTTTGGAGATCAGCGTGTGATATGGTAGCTCCAGTAGGGTTGTTTGGATAGCAAAGATATATGAGATCCACTCTCTCTCTTGGCAGCTCCGGCACAAAGCCGTTCTGCTCGGTGCACGGCATGTACACAATCCCGGAATAGCGTCCGGATTCATCCGGAAAACCGGATCTCCCCGCCATCACGTTGCTGTCGACATACACGGGATAGACTGGATCGAGGACCGCCACGACGTTGCTGGTGTCAAAAATCTCCTGGAAGCAAGCTGTGTCGGTCTTCGCACCCTCGCTGATGAAGATCTCGTCGACGTCGAGTGAGACCCCCCGAGGAGCAAACTCGTGCTCAATGATCTTTTCTGCGAGAAACCGATATCCCTGGTAATCGCCGTATCCCTTGAACGTCGCCTCATCTGCCATCTCAGAGGCTGCCCGCTTCAGGCCCTCGACTGCAGCTTGAGGCAACGGTCTGGTGACGTCACCAATGCCTAGGCTTATCACATGAGCATCAGGGTGTTCCTGTTGGAATCTCGTCCTGCGCCTAGCGATCTCTGCGAATAGGTAATCTCCCCTGAGCTTGAGGAAGTTCTCATTTACCCGGGCCACGATCAGTTCCCTCCCAACGAGTCAGCCAGGCTGAAGTCTCCAGCCTGAGTCGCACAAGCATAGTGTCCAACGCCGGCCTGTTTGCTTGTCACCGCATTATAACATACTGGTTACTGAGGCTTCAATTGGAATACAGTGCACAGCAGAGCTGCTTGTCTTCAGCGTTTCTCGCGTGCATCTCCAGCGCTTCTGCAGCGCTTCTTCAGGGCTCAAGCGCGGGGCCTGTGCCGCAGCGCTTCTCATCACACTGGATTGGGGATGTCGACGAAATCGACACCTTCTGCACCAGCGACCTTCGGCTCTAGAGACATCGCAGCTGTACGAACGTTCTGCGAAAACGGCAAAAAACCCTCCAAATCGGCCCGCCAACGGCCTCCGCTAGGTTGCTCAAGATTGCTGAGTCTGATAATATTAATCTAGACTAACAAATAGGGTGGAGTGCGAATGAGTCCGGCTAGGCTGGAACCAACGCGAAGCGAGGAGAACTACCTCGAAGCCATACTGACACTCGAGCATCGGAACCCCACGGTGCGGGTTAAGGATATCGCCGATGCGATGGGTGTGCGTATGGCAAGCGTGACAAACATACTGAAAAAGCTGGACTCTAGGGGCATGGTGCGATACGAGCGCTACGGGAACGTGTCCCTCACTGAACTAGGACGCACTCATGCTCAACGAGTAATGAACCGCCACTATCTGCTCGAGGTGTTTTTCCACAAAGTCCTCGGCGTGGACCGAGCGACTGCTGCGGCCGACGCATGCAAGGTCGAACACGCACTTAGCAAGGAAACGGTGGAGAAGCTCCTCAGCTATCTCGAGTCAAACGAGTATATTGGGTCGGTTCAGAAGAACATAGTCCAGCGGTCTGAGTCAGCTCTAGTCGAGCTTCAACAGAGCGATGAGTCTGCTCTCAGACTCACAGACCTGGTTCCAGGACAGACGTCGGAGGTCGTAGCGGTGAACGCACCGCCGGATGAAGTCGAACACCTGCACAGTCTTGGATTTTGGCCTGGAGCCGAGGTGGAGCGAGTCGGTTCACTGTCTCAGGAGAGTGTGTCCGTGCGAGTGCACGGGCTATCTCTGGCCCTGACAGTCGCTGAAGCGAACAGGATCTCGGTGAGACCGACCTAAGCCGATAGCAGTTACGGCCTTGTTTGGGTCTTGCGTGCTGATTCTGTCGCTAGGTATTTGAGCAACTCATAAAGTTAGCCTAGACTAACAATTCAAGAAGGGAGGCGTCTCAATGTTAGACAAGATCGTGCTCTTGCTCGCAGCAACAGGTGCCATAGCGTACCTGGTTTACCGATTCAGGACCTCGAAGTGCTGTTCAACAACAGCCTGCAGCTCCTGTCCCAAAGCCGCCTGCAATTCCTGTCCCTTCAGTGCCGAGTGCATTCGCAAGAGTGAGACTCTGGATAAGCTCGCTGTCGGCGACAGGTTCGCCATAACTGAGGTTAGGGACGACGACATCCGCTGCCAGTTGATGAGGCTGGGCATGGATGCAAACGAATCCCTCTGCTGCGACTACGTCCTCCCCGGCGGCCCTGTGATCGTCAAGAGAGGACGGCAGCAGATTGCCGTTGGTCGCGACCTAGCCGGTCAAATAGAAGTCGAGGTGCTATCGAAAAATGAGGCATGAGGCAGTCGGCTCTT
>JAAYAB010000050.1 GCA_012719595.1 Bacillota bacterium | reverse complement strand
TCTGCTCCCTCGAAGTGAAGGATAGCTGCGAGCACATCACTCTCGAGGCATGCATCTAGTTCACCCACAGTGCGCACGACCTTGACCTGACCGGCTGACGCTGCCTCGAGCCTGAACAGTCCGGCCACCATCGCCGTAGCAGCCTGAAGCGCATAGGACGGGTCGACCGGATCTGCGAGCGGCGGGCGACTGGGCTTCCCCGTTTCGGTCCCGCGAGCGGGATCTTGTGCGGCGTCAGTGCTGCGACCCGCATCAATCGCAGTTTTGGTGCCGCGATCAGCATCGGGAGTGGGTACAGGCTTGGATTCTGCACCAGTTCGCGGAGCACTTACGAACACTGAGAAGAAGCTCGCACCGAGTCCGCCTTCGCGTGCTCTCGGTAAATCGATGTGCCGCTCTGTATGACGAACAAAGAAATCCTGCACGCTCTCTGGTGTAAACGGGGCCAGATGACCCAGCGAGTCATTGTGGCCGTCTATAATGGGCAGTCTCATACTCGGGTTCCCTCCACGGTTTGAAACTCCGGCCCGGCTCAAGATCTTGAGGCGAATGGCCGACACTACTCTACTAGCATACCGCACCCAAAACAGAAGGGCTAGATAGAGATCTTACAGAGGACTTGGCGCCCTCATGTCGAAGTACCTAGGCGGTTGGCTAACATGTTCACTGAAACAGCATCGCACATCACGAGGCGCTGTTGCCGTAAGGAGTAGCTGCTGTGAAGAGACCGCAGAGGCCGCAGAGACCAAACGTTGTTGTGTTCTTCACCGATCAGCAGAGGTGGGACACTACAGGTGTCCATGGCAATCCACTCGACTTGACTCCGAACTTCGACCGGATGGTCAGCTTCGGCACACACGTGTACAGCATGTTTACCTGTCAGCCTGTGTGCGCTCCGGCTCGAGCCAGTCTGCAGACAGGGCTGTACGCGACGAATACAGGTGTGTATAGAAACGGTATAGCTCTGCGAAAGGACGCCAAGACTCTGGCCCACTACTTCAAAGAAGCGGGATACCGCACCGGGTACATCGGGAAATGGCACCTCGCCAGTGACGATCCAGTCAGTGAGGACCAGCGAGGCGGGTATGACTACTGGCTCGGTGCCAATCTGCTGGAGTTCGTCTCAGAGCCTTACCGAGCCATCCTCTACGACAACGAGAACAAGCCGGTCCGCTTGCCTGGATACAGAGTTGATGCCCTGACCGATGCAGCAATCAGGTTCATCAATGCGAACAAGGATCAACCGTTCTTCCTGTTCGTGTCCTATCTCGAGCCGCATCACCAGAACCACGTCGATGACTATCCACCGCCCATCGGGTACAGGGAACGGTACACGGGCAGGTGGATGCCGCCGGACCTTGCGGCTTTGGGCGGCAGCTCAGGCCAGCATCTGGGGGGCTACTTCGGCCTCGTCAAGCGACTGGACGAAGCATTGGGCAGGATTCTGGACGCACTCAAGAGCTTGGCCTTGGATAGCAACACTATTGTCATGTATACTTCTGATCATGGGTGTCACTTCAAGACGCGAAACGAGGAATACAAGCGATCTTGCCATGAAAGCTCGATCCGTGTCCCGACCGGGTTCATCGGACCGGGTTTCAACGGCGGAGGACGGTTGCAGGAACTCGTCAGTCTCGTGGACCTGCCGCCGACACTTCTCGACGCAGTGGGGATACCGGTGCCGGAGCATATGGACGGACGATCGATCATGCCTCTCATCAGGCAGGAGAACGTGGAATGGCCTGAGGAAGTGTTTGTGCAGATCAGTGAGTCTCAGGTTGGCAGGGCTGTGCGCACGAAGCGGTGGAAGTACGGCGTCGTTGCCAAGGGCCTGTCAGGCTGGACACACAGCTGTTCCAGGCAATACCATGAGGAGTACCTTTACGACCTCGAGTCTGACCCGTACGAGCTTAGGAACCTGATCGGCTATGACTCTCATCAGAAGGTGGCTGCGGTAATGCGTGAGCGCCTGTTGCGCCGGATGCGCGAGGCAGGAGAGGATGAGCCAGAGATAATCTTGGCTGAGCCCGTGAAGTGTCCGCAGCGACTAGTCTCTGACGATGAGGCATATGAGTGAGTGCCGGCTGCGGCCGCATCCAAGTAGAGGACCGCGCTAGAAAAAAGGACGGTGGGTGCAGATGAAACCGCGTGACATAGTCATCGCGCAGATTAAGCATGAAGAGACCTTTCCCGTACCCTATACGATTCCATGGGAGGAAAGCGTCGCTCAGCGCCTGGACGAGTACTACGGCGGCAAGGACTGGCGCAGAAAGATCCAGCAGTTCATGGTATCGTACTTCAACGTGGATACGATCCAAGAAAGACCCATAGACGACACTTTCGGCCGAGACGTCTTCGGCTCGATCTGGCGCAGGGACCGCCGGCCCTGGCATCTCGAGAGGCCTGTGCTGCAGGAGCGATCCTTCGACAACTATGAATTCCCGACCTTGGAACGCTTCACCGGCCCAATAGCCCCGGGCAAGGCTGACGCCATACGCCTGATCAACGCCGACCGAGACTACTTCCACATCATCAACATGGGATGGGGCATCTTCGAGCAGACTTGGCGCATCCGCGGCTTTGAGAACGCCCTGATCGACGCAATCGAAGACCCTGATTTCTACCAGGAACTCGTGAACCGCATCGCTGACCTGTATGTCGATATAGTCAGATTCTGCGCGGACGTGCCTGCTGACGCCTTCTTCTTCGGAGATGATTGGGGTGATCAGCGAGGTATCATCCTGGGTCCAGACCGCTGGCGCCGCTTCATCAAGCCCGCCTGGGCAAGAGTCTACGAAGAGGTACATCGCCAGGGCAAGATAGTGATATCGCACTCCTGCGGCAGCGTTGCCGACATCATGGGAGACGCAATCGAAATCGGTCTGGACGTGCTAGAAAGCGTCCAGCCAGAGGCTGCAGGGATGAACCCGTATGAGCTGAAAGCCCGCTGGGGCGACAAGATCACGTTCTGGGGGTGCCTGGGCAGCCAGAGCACCATCCCATTCGGAACTCCGGATGAAGTCAGGACGGAAGTCCGAAGGCTGCTGCGGGAGATGGGAAGAGGCGGCGGGTACATCTTTGCACCGGCGAAGCCTCTCCAACCCGAAACCCCGGTGGAGAACGCTGTCGCCATCATCGAGACGGTGACTCGCCAGGAGTGAGTGACCAGCCCATGCCGGGCAGTGTATGTGTCCGATAGCATGTTCGCCAACACAACGAAGTCATAGCGAAATGGAGGTAGCGGCATGAGATCAAGAAGTGATAGGTCACAGTTTAGGTCGCAGTCCTGGTGGGTCTGCGCATGTGCCATGGCAGCGTTGCTGCTGGCGTTGACTGCTGCGGGTCTCGCGGGAGAGTCAGAGGCCGTGGTGCTGGTGGACTTCGAACGGTTCGCAGATGATGACGAACTTCGCGCAGCGGCGCCGACGAACCCCAACGGAGCCTTCGTCGAGGTGTATCTCGAGTCATTCGTTGCATTTGATGGCACGAAATCCATGAGGCTCATCCCGATAGGTGCCAACGGAAACCAGGTGTGGGCCGCAGTCACCCTGCCGATCCTGGTCACAGACTGGTCCGGTGCGCAGATGATCGAGCTGTGGATGAGGAACGATGGCTACAAGAACCAGTTCTGGGGCATGAACATCTATGAGAAGAGCGGAGAAGCATGGTCGCTCGACGCGACACGCGATGCCTACATAGAGACACCGGCTGGCGACTTCGCGGCAGTCAAGTGCGTGGCTAACGGGATCAACGTGCCGGCAGGCTTCGAGGGCAGGGTCAGGATACCGATCTCGACCTTTTCGGTGCCGGCTTGGTACGCCGGCACTGAGAAAGATGAGGTTCTGGATCTAGAGAACATCGTCATGGTCAGGTTTGGCATGAACGCTGTCAACAACGCGGATGCGAACGTCTACATCGACGCCTTCTACCTGCTCAAGTAGTGTCGAGTTGGCGCAGAGACCTGCCAGGAGGAGATCGATGGTGTTTGGCTACGGCGCAAGAAGACTGGTGACGCACGCGCTGATGCGGTTCGCCCGGACGATGGCGTTCATTATGGGCGTAGCGTGCGTCATCTGCGCCATATGCGCCATCAGCAGTCTGGTGTGGAGTCCGGTCTGGAGCAGCTCTGTCTGGGCCAATCCCGAACAGGGTGACCAGGCTGATCTCAATGAGCTGGTACAGGCGCTGAACTCAGACGACCTTTCCACAAGGAACAATGCCGCTGCGGCTCTCGAACGCCTCGGAGAGGCAGCTATACCGGCCTTGGCGGAGCTGGTAGAAAACGTAGGCGGCACCCCATACTTTGCCCGATGGCATGCGGTGAGGGTGCTCGGAGCGATTCCGAGTCCCAATTCGGCTCTGGTCCTCTCCAAAGCCATGCAGGATGAGAACAGTCAGGTTCGCCAGGCGGCCGCTGCCAGCCTCAGGAACCTGAAGATCGCCATACGACGGGTCGATCCAAAACGTCATGTTCAAGAACGTTGTGATCAACGGTGTCACCGTCGACAAAACCAACTGGGATGATTACTTCCAGATCGAAGGCAGCGGGACGATTCGCACCCTGAAGTCGCAGTCCCTGGATGCAAGATTGGCATATTCGAACACGGGCCACACCAAGAAGCCTGCATTGCCTCCGACAAAGACAGTCCGAATGTCGCGATGACAGAACACCCTATCGACCATGTTCCACTAGGTGTCTGGGGTTCACCCCAGACCATAGAAGCACTTGATAGATGCACCTGCTAACATGTTAGCCAGACAATG
>JAAYAB010000281.1 GCA_012719595.1 Bacillota bacterium | reverse complement strand
CTTCCCGTCGATTGCGATTCTCGAGCACAGGAGGACTGTCTAGTGGTAGAGATCACCCGAGTAGAAGACTCCCGGGGCCTCAAGAGATTCATCAAGGTTCCCTTCTGGCTCTACAGAAACAACAAGTACTGGGTACCCCCACTGCTGGTTGACGAGTTTAACACCCTGAGTCCAGATCGCAACCCCGCTTTCGAGCACTGCGAGGCTGCCTATTGGCTGGCGTCCATCAACGGCCGCATCGTAGGGAGAGTTGCGGGCATAATCAACCACAAGTTCCAGTCTATATGGGGGAAGAAATGGGCCCGCTTCGGGTGGATAGACTTCATCGACGACTACGAGGTCTCCGCGGCCTTGCTTGGGACAGTCGAAGAATGGGCTGCGTCCAAGGGCATGGAGGCCGTGCACGGCCCAATGGGTTTTTGTGGCCTCGATAGAGAAGGCATGCTGATCAAGGGTTTCGATGAACTCCCCACGACGGTCACCATATACAACTATCCGTATTACCCGGTGCACCTCGAGAGGCTCGGGTATGTGAAAGACACCGACATGGTGGAATATCAGATGACGCGTGACACACCGATTCCGGAGCGCGTCGGAAAAGTTGCGCAAATTGTCTTGACCAGAGGAGGCTATCGGTTGGCGGAAATCAAGTCCAGTAAGGACCTTCTCGCCTACGCTGATGAGGCTATGGCATTGGTCAATGAAGCCTACGGACAGCTCTACGGGGCGGTTCCTCTATCCGAGGCTCAACAGAAAGCACTCGTGAAGCAGTACTTCCCCTACTTGAGTCCCGATCTTACGAAGGCACTGCTAGACAGAGATGGCAGAATAGCGGCCTTCGGCGTCGCGATGCCTTCGCTGTCGAGAGCTCTTCAGAAAGCTCGAGGCAGGCTGTTCCCGTTCGGGTTCCTCCACATTCTCTGGGCGCTCAAGAAGAGCGATTGCCTGGATCTCTACCTCATCGCGGTTCGTCCTGAACTGCAAGGGAAAGGGCTGAACGCCGTGCTTATGTACGAGATCGCCCAGAATGCACTCAAGCGTGGGATGAAAAGGGCAGAGACAAACCCGGAGTGGGAGTTCAACAATAAGGTGCAGTCTCAGTGGAAGTTCTTCAACGCCCGCCAACACAAGTGCAGGCGGATATACGTGAAACACCTGCACGGCGACGGGCAATCGCCTGTTTCCTGACCCGACCGAACCTGACCGGGGGCTCCAGCCGAGGAGGCCTCCTGACTTCTGCAGACCTTCACGGGGTTTCAAGATTCCTGCAAACCGAATCGCTCCGTTCCCCACTATCCTAGTGAAAACACCCTAGCCAAAGCGCATCTCAGAGAGCCGAGGAGGGCAGGATCATGGCTAGCCGCTTCGGCAAGCGCCTATCTCAGTATTACATGGATCGGATACTCGGCTTCGCCTACAACCGGACCGGCGATAGGTCCAAAGCAGAGGACCTTGCACAGGACATCATCGTCGAGATCCTCACCGGTCTCACGCGCGCGAGTGAGATCAGAGACTTCGATGCATGGGTCTGGAGCGTCGCCAGGTACACCTATTGCCACTGGCTGGAGAAGCAGAGTGGCCGCTATGAGGTCAGGTTGACAGGCATTGAGGCGTTTGCTGACGAGGTTGACAGCCACCTCCTGAGTGAGGAAGAGATCAATGCCCTGAGACGCGAGATCGGATTCCTGTCCAACAGCCAGAGGCGGACGATCATCATGTACTACTACGAGGGCCGCAGCTGCGACGAAATCGCTCGCACCCTCAAAATCCCTGTTGGGACGGTCAAATGGCGTCTCTTTGATGCGCGGAGAGATCTCAAGAAGGGGATGACCAAGATGACAGACTATGGTCAGATGACACCTCGTGGTCAGAGGAGCTTCAATCCTGGCAGCCTTCAAGTTGGTATCAACGGGCGCACAGGGTCAGACGGTTCGCCAGTCTCGCTTGTCAAGCGAGCGATACCTCAGAACATACTCCTGGCTGCCTACGATCAACCTGTGACGATTGTGGATATCGCAAGGGAATTGGGCATACCCGCGCCATACATCGAGGAGGAAGTGCAGATCCTGCTCGACGGAGAGTTGCTGGTCAAGATCGATGACGAACGGGTGCGGACCAACTTCATCATCACCAAATTCGACACAGCTCTCGCTATGCTCAATGAGGTCCTCGAAAGGGCGCCTGAATACTCCGAAGCAGTCTTCGCCGCCCTGAACGATCTCAAGAACGACATACTGAGCATCGGATTCTACGGTGCCGATCTGCCATGGAGCCGGCTCATGTGGGTGATGGTTCCGTTCCTCGTAATAGAATCGCTTGAGCTGTTTGCGAGCGAGAAGAGCCTGAGTGGCAGCATGTTGCCTGTCAGACCCCATGGGGGAAGATGGATAGCGATTGGCAGCGAGCAGCCCGGCTCCAGAGTGAACGATCTGGAGCCAGCAATGCTTGCAGCCATCGAGACAGTAGGCCAATACAGCGGGCCAAGGATGAGCGGCAGGCTATGGTGGTTTGGCACTCATTGGAGCGGACTCGATAATCGCCTTTTCGACGACATCAAGGATCAGGATATCGAGCTCTGCAGGTTGATCGCCACGAGTGCATTGCAGACCAATAGCCTCACAGATGATCAGAAAGAGCGCTTGAGCGTCGGAATCGAGAGAGGATACATCGAGAAAAGCGGAGACCGCATTAGGCTTCTATTCCCATTCTTTCTACATGATCAAGTCGGGTCTCTCGCGGAGATACTGAAGCGAGGCTGCTCAGGCGTGGAGCGGATCATGGTCGCTCTGTACCGTGTCCTCCGAGGCAGATTGAGCTGTCAGGTGCCTGAACACCTGAAGGGAGAGATGGAGGTCAATCTGTTTGCGTACACGGGCCTCCTTGCACCTGCTACTCTGGCTAAGGGAATCGAGAAGGGGCTGTTGTCCCAGCCAGAGGAGAGAGGTAGGGGATACCTCTCCTTCTTCATGCATGACTAGACAGGACTCGAGGAGGCAAACGGGGACAAGAGCTGAGAGGCATAGACGGATTCGAAAAGCCGATCTGGATCAGAGGGCGCCAGGAGGCCACTGCGCAGTAACGCAGAGATGGCCTGCCTGGCGCCCTGTTGTAGGTCTGTCGTCAGGATGCGTGTACTCCGGAGTACGACTGCAGACTGCATAGATTGCGGCGACCGATTGCGGCGACAGATTTCGGCTACAGAGTGTGGCCGCAGAATCCGCCATAGGGTGCGACGATAGAGCGCAATCAAACTTGTTCTGGAAGGGAATGAGTGCTATGACCTCGAACTCGTCTGGCGACGATATGCCTGATCTAGTCCTCGGCTCTGGAAGAGGCTAGTCACCGACCTCAACCCGTGCCAGTCCTCGGCTTCGGCCAGTGCAGAGCGGCAAGACAGAGGCAATGACAACAAAGCCCGAAGTCCAT
>JAAYAB010000280.1 GCA_012719595.1 Bacillota bacterium | reverse complement strand
GCACGGCATGCGGGAGTAGCTCAGTTGGCTAGAGCATCAGCCTTCCAAGCTGAGGGTCGCGGGTTCGAATCCCGTTTCCCGCTCCACTTCAAATATGCGCCCGTAGCTCAGTGGATTAGAGCAACGGACTTCTAATCCGTAGGCCGAAGGTTCGAGTCCTTCCGGGCGTACCACTTAAATCCCCGCTAACGCGGGGTTTTTACTGTACGCACTTGGAGGAGATAAGGCCTTTCGAGCAGAATCTCACGAATGGACTACTACAATGTCACGAATGTCACGCAAAGGACGGGGTGCTTCTATGTCAAAGCTGTATATCACGGACTTCGGCGCCAGACCGGGAGAGCTTTGCACAGCCAGCATTCAGAAGGCGCTCGACGCCTCGACAGCGGCCGGCGGCGAGACGGTCGTCGTTCCCAGAGGGACCTTCTACACAGGCTCGCTCAACTTGGGAACATCTTCCCTTGAGCTTGAAAAGGGTGCTGTCCTAATGGGGTCTGCCAATATCGATGATTACGCCCCCATCGGCTATGACCACGCTGAGATGGGCAATGTGCGTTCGCTGATCTACGCAGTCGAGGCCGAGGGCATCAGAGTCTATGGTGAAGGAACCATTGACTTCAACGGAGACAGCTTCTTCACCCCAGGGGATTTCGTAGTCTCACCATCAAAGGTCCCGATGACCCAGGAGCAGATAGAGGAGTCCACCCTTCGGATCCAAAGGCGCCCGAATCAGCCGGTGATCTTCCTGAGGAGCAAGAACGTCAAGGTCGAAGGCGTCACACTCAGGAATTCGCCCTGCTGGACATTGACCTTCTGCGAATGCCAGAACGTAAGTGTGCGGAACCTGTTGATCGACAACAGCCTCAGCATTCCCAACAACGACGGTATTCACATAACGGGCAGCAGAGACGTCATTATCAGCGGCTGCCACATCACCGCCGGTGACGACTGCATTGCAGTGACTGGTATCACTGACTGGGATGTCCCCAGCGAGAACATTGTGGTTTCCGACTGCATACTCAAGTCCTGTTCAAAGGCAATTGTGATAGGCTACATGCACAGCATCGTAAGGAACGTATTGGTTACCAACTGCGTCATCAGAGAGAGCAACCGTGGCTTCACAATCCAGACCAGCTCACAGACGAGCCTGGTAGAGCATGTAAGAGTGTCGAACATGCGCATAGACACCAAGATACGTGCAGGCAACTGGTGGGGCAACGGCGAGCCCATCGCAGTATTCGCCACGTTCCACAACCTTGGCAACAGGCAGGAGATCCCTCAGAGGAACTGGCCCATCAACATCAGAGACGTGCACTTTGAAAACATCAGCTGCACTGCGGAGAACTTCATCGGCGTAGTTGGAGAGGGCAACAACATGGAGGATGTCTCCTTCAGTAACATCTCGATGCAGCTGAAGGAGAGCAAGAACCTTGCGATAAAGGGGCGAATCGTGGACATTGCCCCGAGCCCGAATCCTCCGGAGGCTCCCGATGACGATGAGGAATACTGGCTGCTAATGAAAGATGTCGATGGCGTGACCTTCAACAACGTAACCGTGCCTGACTTCCGCGGCAAGAAGCCGAAGGCGCACATAGTCCCTCCGCAGAAACACTGAGACTATCACTGAGAGTATCGATGCATTCGAGCTCCGGCACTGGAGGTGCGTTGAGCGATCCGCATCTGGAGCTCGGCCAGGCTCAAGGGCCCCCCGATCACCTGTCTGACGGTAACGAGGGGTCCTCTACCTCTCTGCTGCTGACACCATCGCACTAGAACCATGCAGCCACGGCTGATCTCTATTGCAGTCACGCAGTCCTTGTGTACGCAGCTACCGTCATTCGCATATGGCACCAGGCCTTTCTCGGGGAGCGACGGCCTGTGAGTGTGCCCGGCGATCACTATCTGGCGATTGTCTCGTGACCACCTCTCCAAGACACTCTCTACCCGGTTGCGTTTCTTGTGGTTCTTCGCAGGGCTGATGGGGTCCTGGATTCCGAGTATCTCGAGCGGACGCCAGACATACCGGACCAGCATGCAGGATACGGGCCACAGCTGATCGTTGAAGAAGTCAGCCTGGTGACCATGCACTACGAACACCCTGGCATTGGACTCCCTATGCCTCAAGATCAACCCTTCGTGCGACTCTAGCCCTTCGAGGAGCGGAACGCGCGCGCGTGTGTGCGGATCGCGGCGATAGTAAAGATTGTAGCTGAGATACTGCCTACTTCTCTTGACGATATCGTGGTTTCCCCAGATCACATAGAAACGCTTGGCGACGTGGAACTTCCGAAGGAGCAGGAAAACGTCCTCATGCGCCTTCAGAATCCGTCTGAAGCTGCGGTTTTCCCACAGTTCGTCCGCGTCGCCGATCTCAATGTAAGTGTAGCCTGCTCGGTAGTAGTGCTCCAGAGCGTGCATATAGAGGCGCTTGTTCGGCTTGAAATCGTCTGCGGCACTTCCGTCGCCCCTGTGGCAGTCGCTCATGAAGACGATTCGTGACCTGTTGCTGATGGGGATCTCCTTTGACGATTGGAAGACCTGATTCAGCCTTTTGAACGCCAGCATGGCATCCCTTCCCCCAGCTGATGCGCATCAAGTGACAGAACTCGCGCAGTCTCTGCAGAGAGATGCTCTCGCGGCAGGTGCCGTGAGGCCCTCTTGCGGTTCCCGCCCGAATTCACTACATCCTACGCGCTGGATCCGGCTTGGGTGAGGAGGAGGACGACGCAGTCGATGTTTCGGGATAAAGGGCTGCTTAACCCGTAAATCCGCCGAGGTCTTGCCAAGATCGGAGTGCATGTGTTAAGATATGAAGGCTGGCAGGAGTGGACGCTTTCGAGCAGCTCAAGCTGGCGCATGTGGAACTGCTGTCATGTGGTGGATGTAGCTCAGTTGGTTAGAGTACCAGATTGTGGCTCTGGGGGTCGCGGGTTCAACTCCCGTCATCCACCCCAAGTAAAATCCCTGCTTGTGCAGGGGTTTTTGTTATTCTGGGATTCGATGTCACAATGGGGCTCCTTCTCTGACGAACAGCAAAACTACCTGGTACGGGATGAACGTCGCCCCGCACTCGCAGTTAGGAGATACTTGCCGTACGCGACCGGGTTCTCGTATGTTCTGCGGAACGTCGTCATCATGCCAGCCAATTTGAAGCTGTACCTCTGATCCCTGCAGTTCATCTCAATGAAGTACGGCCTGCCGCTGCGGGCAACTCCGAAATCGAAGCCAACGTCGGCGAGATGAGGCAGAGCCCTGGCGAGGTGCCGGGCAATTCGCAGTGCTGCCTTCGAAAGCATTCGCTCTGCACTTGAACTCGTGACTGGACGCCCCGTGAACAGGTCGTGGAGTCTCATCACTGTCCCGCCCTGGTATACGTTTGAGACATGCGATCCCTTTCGGGCGACCTTGCCAACCATGCCCGTGACTTGCCATCTGCCGGCCCCGTCCCTCTGGACGGATACGCGCACATCGAAAGGCGACCCGTCGTGGGTGAGGAGGTCGATTGAGCGCTGGAGTATGCACCACACGCCTCCCGTGACGCGTCTCAGATAGGGGTAAAGACGGCTAGTCTCAACTCTGTCGGTCACTGTCACGCCATTTTGGTGCCGAGTCGCGCACCAGACACCTGGAGCGCACCTTTCGACCTTCACAATCCCCTTTCCAACCGAGCCTCTATCGGGCTTTACGAAGAAGGACTGTAATCGAAGATACTTCCTGAGGTTGTCCTGGGTAAAACGGCACGTGTGAGGGAGGTAACGCGCGAGGGCGCGGCTCCTGCGTATCTTGCGGTATATGGCGAGCTTGCTGAAGTTGTTCCAGTAATTGTACACGATCACTCCGCGGCGCCTGAGCTCTCTCAGGCTGCCTTCGGTTGTGTTTATCCGATGCACTGCCCTGTTGTGCATGACCGTTGGCAACGGCACGCGCCTTACCTGCCATGCCCCGCTATTTGACTTGGTCATGGCGAGAACCGTGCGGGTCTTGAGGTCGATGTCCCGTATCCGGAAGAAGCACACCCCAATGCCGTGGGGGGCGGCCGCGTCTACGTAGAGGTCTACGTCTTCGCTGCTGGTTCTATCCCAGATGCTCTTCCAGTCCCTATCGCTGAAAAGCACGCCGAGCATTTGCTCTCGCAACGCATTCACTCCAGTGATCGTTTCGGCGGGTTGCATACCTTGCAAGGCACATAACCACGCTGCTCGGCCGCGTCGAGGGTGACTGCCTCTCCTCCTGACGAGAGGTATCTGCACCCCTGCAGATGGTATCTGTCGCCGGTCTTTGCTACGAACACCAGAATAGCGCCTTCCTCAGTGGTTTGCTGGGACGACTGCCTCGGCTCGGCAGCGGGGCGATGTGCGGCAAAAGAGATCAACGCCAACCCGTTTTCTACATCGTATTCGAACTCGCCGCCGAGAGCGTCAACGAGTGGCGCCACCGGCACCATGAGTACGCCGTCGACCATGACTGCTGCGATGTCCTCGGGAAGCAACCGGCCGTCCAGCATCAGGCGAATCGGCCTTGGATCTGCCTCTGTCAAGCCCGCCGATACCGCATAGCTGCTAGCCACGAGTGCGGCCATGCAACTGGCGGCTGCGATGACCAGCCAAACACAGAGGTTGCGGCTACATGAGGGCTGTCCAGCTCCGGTGGGTTCTGCTCGTCTCGACTTCACTGCAAGCACCCCGCTTTCGATAGGGTACGACATGGCGGCCCCGAATGGGAGCCGCGGCACTTACCATTGTACCTTGCGATGGCAACGATTACAATAATTGTAATGGATGAATTGGCGTGAATCGTCTACAACGCAAGCGCGACTTGAGCCACTGACCAAAGCACTGCCACTTCAAAGCCCATTTCCGAATAGAGTGTACAGTGGATGACCCTAGGCCATCGCGCGTGCTGCCTGCAGCGCGCGGTTGGGGCCTACTGTTCCGAGCTGAATCTGAAGGGAGACTGTGAGATGCAAAGACTTCTAGTTGAGCCGCCTGTCGGAGGCGTGTTGGTGGGAAGCTTGCTGGACGCCGCGCGCTTCTGGACCAGAATACTCAAGGAGCACGCATTGTTCATCAGGCTGGGCCTGCCGGCGGATCAGGTGGAGCTGCGAGCTGAGGCTCAGGCGTTCTTCGATCTGTTTGAGGAGTTGGAGACCCGGGTCAATGAAGTGCAGTCGATTGACCCAGGTCTGCTACAGGACCTGATTGATGCAGTGAACGGTATCATCGCGTTCAAGAGACGGCTTCTCGGGCTGCAGGTTGAGTGCAAGATAGCCCCGTGTCTGTATCCTCTGTTGGTTGACCACATCACTCGGGAAGCTGTGAACTTCCTGAATCTGTTGAAGGACGGGGCACCAGAGGATCCACTGGATGCCATTCTTGCCATTGAAGTGTTCTGGCTGCGGCAGATGAAGGAACACATCGAGTTCGTGAGAGGCTTGCTCGACCCATCGGAGAGACTGCTCATCGTGGAGACGGACGCCTTCAGCGCGACCTTCTCGAGGCTGCTTGAGGAGGCAAGAGACCTGGCATCTATGAACTTCCAGGCACAACCCGACTCGTTCAACACTGTCACGCGGTTCACTGACACCGCGTTGGAGAACTTAACTCGCTTGCGAGACTTCAAGGCAGCCGCTCATGAACTTGCCCTGCTGTGCCAGCTGCTCAGCATAGTGTCCACACCACTGCTGCTAGACCACATCCGCAGAGAAGCTGATAGGGCGCTGGTGGAGATAGGTGCGCTTCGAGAGCTGCTGGATGGAGGAGAAGAGTAAGCCGACTGCTTTGCTCGCTGCCCGGTCGGACTGGCAGACCAGATAGAGCGAGGACCCGGATTCGCTCCGAGTCCTCGCTCAGGCTGCCCATGGCAGTCAGTGTCTCTCCCATCACCTGTACGGTTGTATCCCGTCACCCGTACCTTGCTGTCCCTAACTCGACGGCAAGATTGTCACCATCACGACCTGGCCAACTCGATCGCGATCTAGTCAACTCGGTTGCGACCTAGCTGACTCGATCGCGCTTTGGCCAATCAGGCAGTCGCTGTCGTCAGTCTCAGTCTAGGCCTGGCTCGTCACTGCGAAGGCGGTTGCGGACTAACAGGCGGAGTCTGAACGAACTCCTGCTGAGCCTCCGCGAGTCCTTGCTGGAAGGCAGTGCGCAGCGAGCTTACTGTCTGGTTGATCAGGCTTTGCTCCGCAGCGTGAATCATCTGCTTGACCATGTTGCCGCCGATCTTACCTGCCTCGTAGGTGCTGAGGTTTCCGTTGTACCCTGGGTTCAGATTGATGCCTAGAGAGCTGGCGACTTCATACTTCATTCTATTGAGAGCTTCCTTGGCCTGCGGTACTTCAACGCGATTGGTGTTGTTCCGTGCCACTATGGATACCCCTCCTGTCGGAATTCGGTCGATTGCATTGTTAATGTTCCCGCCGACGACGCAACAATGTGAGTCAACTGATGGACTCGTCGTCAACTGATGGACCGTCGGTAATCTCAGACCTATGCTGGCGACTTGCTTCGAGTCTGGATATGTATGCTCGATTTAGCTGGAACGATGACGTGGCGGCAGCGCCGTTATCGCTTGCTCCAGAGTCAACGGCGCTCGCGCGCATAAGGCCAGCTGGAGCCGCCTTTCGACCTCCGGCCAATTGACGAGTCGCCACCACGCTTGAACGTAGTCAGCTCTGCGATTCTCGGCGCCCGCCAGAGTCCAGTCGAGATGCGATGGTGCGGTTTACGGCCGCTCAGACAGGGGAAGCTATACCCGAGATTGTTTCTGGGCTTGTCTGGGAGGTAGCAGAAGACCTTGGCAGAAATGCGTGAGCTGCTCGATGATATCAGGTCGAGTTATCCGGTGATCAACTCCATCAGCGACCGCCTGAGAAAGGCGATCGAGACCAGTTCACCTCTCATCGACCAGCTGAATGGATACCTGCTCTCCACGAGCGGTAAACGGATCCGTCCGATGCTGGTAGTCCTTGCAGCGACCCTTGGAGAAGCAGACCCGGAAGTTCTCATAGACGTTGCGAGCGCGGTAGAGCTTGTGCACTTGGCGTCATTGGTTCACGATGACGTGATAGACGAATCAGGCCTTCGTCGGGGCAAGCCTACTGTCAGCAGCCAATGGGGGAACCTTGTAGCAGTTCTGTGTGGCGATTGCCTTTTCGCATCTGCATTTGGCTTGCTCACTAGGCGCAAGCAGAACTTCGCTCTCGAGGTGTTGGCGGACGCGGTTCGCAACATGTGTGAAGGAGAGATCGAGCAGGCGTTGTGTGCGAACTCAGGCGACGTGGACGAGGAGACCTATTTCTCTCACATCGAGAAAAAAACCGCACGTCTGATGGCGGCATGCTGCAAGATCGGTGCACACCTCGCAGGAGCGCCGGAGACGCATGTGAAGGAGATGCAGGAATATGGTCTGAATCTCGGATATGCCTTCCAGATCATAGACGATCTGCTCGATATCTTTGGTGACGAGAGGAGTACCGGAAAGCCGGCCTGGCTTGATATGAGAAGGGGGCTTCCGACTCTTCCTGTCATCCGTCTGAGCAGGCGCGGAGAACGCGGGCAGGCCGTGCGAGACATGATACATCAACTGCGGGATCCGAGCGGCTATTCGGATGAGGATGTCGCTCGCCGTATACGAAACGAGATGATGGAGATTGGGGTGCTCGATGAATCATTCGACCAGGCACGGGGGTTTGCCGCACGGGCGGCCAAACGGCTTGAGTCCATCCCGCTGCCTCAGAGCGCCCGAGACCACCTGACTCGCCTCGCACTTGCCGTAACCGGCCAGATCAAGGCGATGGCACAATCGCCCAGATGACTAGTCTAGAACATCCCCAGCCGCCTGAGACTCACACAGACCAGACGCATCAGCGGAGTAAGCCATCCCGCCGAACGACACAGCACTCGTGCCTCTTCGTCGAGGCCGGTCGCCTTTACTTTGGGATCAGAGAGATACAGCGCGAGAAGCCCCCTTATGACCAACAGGTGGAACCTGCGTCTAGGGAGGCATTGAGCCCTGGAGATAGACTCCCGGACAAACAGCTCCAGGCGGAGGCGCCGCGTTTGCCTGTCCGGATAGCAGGCGACGAAGTTGAAGTCGCCGTGCGTCCTGTCCTCCTCGAGGTCGATGAGGTAGTCGAGAAGGATGTGAAGTCCACATATCCAAGGGAAATAGGCATCGAGGTAGTGTCTGATGGTGCGGTCATCAGCGCCTCCATCTGCAGCAAGGGCAAACAGCAGGAAGAGGCCGAGTGTAGACCCAGTCGCGGCTGCAAATTCCCACCACTCCACAGAGTAACTGGCGCTCTCGCGCTCTGCCCACTCCCGCAGTCGTTCCCGTCTCTCTTCAGGATCGAGGTGCTTCAGTGACTGCAGATCGCAATACAGTCGTGCGAGCCGCAAGGCGTGCGCCTTGACAGACTGGTAGCCGGGTAGCGATGCCAGGCTATCTCTGCAGGTCCTAACCAGTTCAGCCAGATAGCCGCTGTCTTCGCTGTAAGGGTAGTGGAGGTAGTACTTCGCCGATGCATCCACTGCCGCGTCTGATTGGTGGGGTAAACCGGACGAATCCGGGTCCAGAGCATCGAGCATAGCATAGTGCAGCTGACGGAACCCGCGCTCGTCGAGTACTCCCGCCCTGTCACAGAGGTTGTCAAGATAGTCGCTGATCGTCTGAATCGAGGCAATAGCTCTCAGAACCTGAGGCCTGTACTGGCGGCCCTTCCGCAGCATGTACAGACCGTAGACCGAGCCTCCCAACACGTGGAACCTCTTGCGAGAAATGCTCGCAAGGGCCTGCTCGCGGAGCTGAGGGCATGAGATCCTCTCAGCGTGAGTTCGCCAGCGTTCTAGCTGTCGATCGGCCTGAGGCAGGATCCGCGATACGTAGGCGAGTGCAGTGGCAATCTCTGTGTCCATGGGATCATTGTGGAACAAGCCCTCAGGGCTGTCAAGTCATCCACCGGTGAGGCGCTGGACAGTCGGCATAAGGTGCCTTAACAGAGTCGATAACTTCACTCCCGCCACCGTGAGTGCGCCAGCAACCGTTGCGACAGCCCACAGCGCTGCAAAGACGATCAGGTCTCTCCGTTCGCCCTTTGTGTAGAGCTGGTACCCTTGAATAGCAGCCATTGCTATCATGAACAGCAGGAACGAGACCATTAGCATTGAGTTTTCCTCCGAGAAGTGTCACTGTACCGAGCTCTCCTCTGTCAAGTGCCTCGGCGTCGAGCTCTCCCGTGTCACGTGCCTTCGTGTCGAGCCCAGCTCTTTAGAGTGTCTCCGCACGGACCTCCACGCGTGCAGCGTCAGCGCGGGGTTATTGATGACATCACCAAGCCCGGACGTCTGAGGAATACCTCGATCTCCAAGTTCACTTCAACAGTCTTGAACATCTCTATCCAGCGACCTTGCACTACTTCATTCCAGAACTGCGGCTTCTTCCGGTAAATCGTATTGCCAAATCCGAAGGGATCCACTTCGAGTTCTCTGGCCTTTTTCAGTGCAAGCTCAATATCATTCCTGACCGCCTGCGCAACTCTGTCGGTGACTGATTTGACGAGTTCCGGGTCCTCGGAATCAAACACTATGTGCTCAGAATGGCCGTGTGCAGCGGCGTCCTGCACTCTCGCGAGTGCTCCGACCTTCACCTCCATGCTGATCGAATTGCCGGACACCACAGGCGTGACCTTAACGCCGCTCTGCTTGAGCTCGAGCGTAATGACACCTCCTCTAGGGGAGTCCACACTGACGATCGTCCGCGATATGCCGCCGAGTAACCAGTTCACCCCCACGGACTCCCTATCCTCAAACCATCCTACCATCCTGTCGTCATCGAAAGCCGCAGCTCCGTGTATCTTGACGACTGGTTTTGGCACCTGACTCTGGCTTTGGCCCTGTGCCGAACCTGAGTCAGTGAACGTCTCGGTTGCGGTCGCTTTCAGCACTGTGAATCGGACAAACACTGGGTCGATGCCAGGAAACGTCATTAACTTAGCTTTTTCAAGGAAATCGCCGCGCGGAATCTGCGACCGCTCCTGTCGCGTGAACTCAAGCATGGCGAGCAGCCCAAGCGCCGGCGTTGGCTCGAGTGGAATCTCGCTCTCGAGGAGGTTTCTCAAGTCACCTTCGACGACGGCGACTTCCGCAATCAATCGGATGTCAGGACTTCGCAAGTACAGCTCAAGTACGGGGCCGATTCCCCGTCTAGCCAAATTCTCTGATATCAGGATCACGTCTACATGGGAGAGGTTGATCTGCCTCGAAGTAGTGAGAGCAAGCTGTTTGAGCGCTTCAAACGGAGTATGGCCTCTGCCTGAGTTCACCCAGAACGGCACTGCGAAAGCGCCGCCTCCGGTGATACCTGCGGCTCCTCCAGCCCTCGCAGAAGGGTTGGGAATCAGAGCGATCACCTCGAACAGCTCGTCTTCGGCGACATCGATTCCTAGAATAGAGGGAAATACTAGAGACTCGGGCTCTCTCCGATCCCAACAACCACCGGCGATGAACATCGTCACCGCAAATAGCAGCCATCCTGCAGTTATGCGTCTCCAACTGGCGCCGATCTTCAGTTCCCCCTTCCGCCAGAGGACCTGAGGGTGCGTACACCGTACGCTATCCAGAGCAGCACATACGGAATGAGCACTGTCGCTGCCACAGCCGCCGAGAAAACTAGGGACCCGTGGAATTGGAGGAGGTCGATCAGGGTATCATAGGCCTGAACTGCGTATACGATCCAGATCACAGCCATCGGGCCGACCAGGTGCCGATTGCTTGATGTGCCTAGCAAGTGCGACACGCCCGTAGACCCACAGTACAGAAGAACCGACAGATCTATGAGGATGCCAAATCCCCACGATATCACTCCGAGCGCCTCCACCCGTTGCACGAGTCGTGTGATGTTCACTGTTCTGAGTGCCTTCAGAAAGGGGAACAGCGACTTCGCGGCCAAGTCAGGTCCCAGGACTCCCACTGCCACCAGACTGACCGATGTCATCACCAGTCCGGCAAGCAACGCAGAGGCCACAGCATACGCGAGCGTCCGCGTGGGCCTCACGGAGTGCGGTATGAGCAAAGCAAGGGAGAGGTACTTGCCG
>JAAYAB010000279.1 GCA_012719595.1 Bacillota bacterium | reverse complement strand
GCAGAGCGGGCAATGGGCAATCTAGGAATCGCCTTCGAGGACGTGACTCCCGGCATCATAGAGGTCGCACGAGAGGGCAAGCCACGTGAACGGGCAAAGGCCATTCGGATGATGGGGAACGAGGGTCAGAGACTCACAGGTGAGCCGCTATCGATCGCAATTGAGGCACTCTTTGACGCAGACGCCGATGTGTGCCTAGCTGCAGTCGAGAGCCTGGCGGGGAATGTACTCACAGATCAAGAGGTCGTCGATTGCTTTGCTGAAATCCTCAGAGACGAGGACAAGGACTGGGTTGTCCGCCTGAAGGTGGCAGATGTGTTTGTGGAGCTTGGATCAAGCGAGCAGCCCGCGGCCATGTCCCCCGACCTGGACAGCCTGATCAAGGAGAGTGAAATCGTGAAACAGAATATCGCCCAGAAGACAGCCCAGGGGATTGGGAATGCACAGTCTCGGGAGCAGACCAGAGATCCGAGGCTATGGCCGTTCTCCGAGACAAGCATCTGGAACATGCCAATCGGCGACGGCGCTGTATACGTACATGCGAAGATCAAGCCTGCGGAGGAGAGAGGGTTGACCGTCGACGAGGACTACATAGTCATGACACCCGACGCGCCCGTGGTGGAGGTGCACTATAACGACGCTGGGTGGGATTCTCGCAAGAATCGTCTCGACACGAGCGGACCCGTGTTGTTTAGCGTTCCGATACCGGATGATTTCGTCGTTCACCCGGGGAACTGGATCGGTGGGACGCCAAACGCCGCACTGGCTGCACTCATGCCGGACGGACGTACTGTCGTACAGTCTCAGCCCTTTGCCAGACCGGAGGTCGGCGGGCCGGCTTCGTCTATGATCGACCCGGTGATTGTCGACCTCTACGGGGACGGCATTGCCGGCGCACACGGCGGGTCAGGTATGTCTGCTCTGGGCGGCACTATCCGTGTAGGCGAGCTTGTCCCGGGAGGGACCATACGCCACGCACTCAAAGTGAACATCAACGCACCTGATAACATCTACTACGACGAGGAGACGCGTGGGTACCGCTGGCCTGCTTTGACAGCAGACTCATACGCCGAAAGGTCTTATGGCGGCAAGGTGCCTGAGTGTCGAATGGGGGCGCTGCTAGCGCTACCGCCATGGATGAACATCGAAGAGATGGGCTTTGAGACAGAGCCTGGACTCATACTCGCCAGGGCATTTCAGGACTATGGTGCGTATCTCGTTGATGATACGGCGTGGGATGTCTACGCTATAGAGACGGAGTGGGGACCTGCCGGAAGGGTCGTCGATGAGTTCAAGGAGGTCTGGGGCTTCTCCATGACGCCGTATAGCACGGATGAACCCTTCGCTCGGGATATTCGGCTGATATTCACGAACCTGCATGTAGTGGACAACAACGGCCCGAGGTCAATTGGCGGAGGCGGGACACCTCGACAGCCCTTGGCTCCCCCACTCAAAGACCCTGACAGCAAGTAGATCGAGCGTCAGCGCAGAGGTGGTTCAAATGCTCGCAATTGATGGTGACCTAATTGGATTAACGTGTGACGAGTCTGGCGCCGGCCTAAGCCTCGTCGACCGCCGCAGGCGAACTCGGTGGGTCATTGACGATCAGACGGTTGTCTTTGGAAACTCGCGCATGGAGGCTCACGAAGTCGCTGTACCCATCGGGGCACGGCTGTTGGCAGATGATACTCTGGCAGTCACTTATGATGCCGGCGGGATCAAGATCGAGTACGAATACCAGGTCGTAGGGGACTTCGTCGAGGTCAGGCTCTTGGTCCCTGAGGTATCCGACGGGCTCAGGATAGCGCTGCCCGGGTCATTTGCCCCCGACGGCGAGAGGTCAAAGCTGATCCTGCCGATAATGCAGGGGATGCTCTGGGATGGCAGAGGAGAGCCTGTTAGCATTGTCTGCAAGGAAGCCGTACATAGGGGGTTTTCCATGCCTCTGATCGGGTATCTTGCCGAACGTGGCGGCCTTCTCTTCACGGCAGAGACCCGGGATGACCTTCTATGGTGGTATGGGAAGGATTCGACGGGCAGGAAGTGGGCTACCAGCATTCAGACTCCGTCATTGGGCAGTCTGAGGTATCCTCGGATCGGGCGCCTCTATCTGACAGAGCCGAGCATCAACGCGATAGCCAAAACCTATAGAAGAAAGGTCATAGCGCAAGGCCGATTCTTGAGTTGGGAAGAGAAGATAGCTCAGCGGCCAGGCCTTGAGAGGCTATTCGGCGCCCTCATGTGCTTCATCGGATACTGCCGGGATGACGAGGTGGACTATGTTACAGGATGTGCCCGGTTGAAGCAGTACGGGTTTGATAGAGCCCTCGTGTATCCGGCCAGGTTCAATATATACAAGGACGGAATACTCATGGGCGGCGAACCAGCCATCAGCCTGACCACAGACGAGGTAGAGGCGATCCGCGCCCTTGGGTACGACGTAGCCCCCTGGACTTGGATCAATGAAGCGCTGGATGATGGGAGCGAAAAGGTCCGGAGAATGTACCGGAGAGGACCGGACGGGGAGATCATTCCTCACTGGGCAATCGACGATCAGCAGTGGTACCTGGTCTGCTCGACGTTCATGGAGGAGTATCAGAAGCAGGCGGTTCGGACCAAGATCGCAGACTGCACCTGGGATCATTTTGATGTGTTGGCATGCAACACGGTCGGCGAGTGCTACGCACTTGACCATCCGAATCACCTCGGTAGACCGATTCCGAGATCTAATGATAGGGAGTGGGTCAGGAAGGCCCTCTTGGCGGGTCAGGCAGATGGACGCGCTGTTAGCTCAGAGAACTTCAACGATGCCTATTCGCTGGAATGCGATCTCATGTCCGTGAAGGCGCTGCCCCGTTACGGCAGCGCGCCTTTCTGGCCGATTCCACTTACCATGCTCGTCTACCACGATAGCATCATCCATTCGTGGTGGGAGATGCATAGCTACAACAACCATTGGCGCGGCGCGAATCGGTGGCCGCACTTCTTCGAGTATGGAGGAGGCGAGCCGAGGCTGCAGTCAGCTTTGGACGCCTTGATGGGTTGCCCACCCGATGTCTTCCCCTTTGGTTCCCAGTATGGATATGCGGGTCGGGGACGAGAGACATTCGTCTTCAAGTACCGCTTTGACGACCCCGAAGTTCAAGTCGCTTTGGCCCACGCCCTCCCCGTAGCCAGGCTGCATCGCCGCATTGGGAAGCAGGAGATGGTGCACTTCGATTTCCTCAGCGACGATGGCTATGTTCAGGAGACAGCGTTTGCCGATGGGACGAGGGTCGTAGCCAACTTCTCCCGGGATGTATACGGGAATACGCCAGGGTTTGGATACCTGCTTACGAGGGGAGTAGACTGCATACAGGGAGAACGCTGGAAGGTGACAGACTGACGATTGCTGGCTCTGCAGCTGGTTTCCGGAAATGTGCGTGCAAAGAAAGGCAGGCTCTGGGTGATATGACATACGTCAACTACAAGAGGTTTTCGGTCGAGTATGATCAGTCCTGCAATGCGTTCGTGTGTACAGATGCGGCGTCTGGGCGGTTCCTCTCGGGCGGACACATCGCCAAGATCATGAGTGGCGATCGTGTGGCCTGTATCTCGGACTACAGCAAGGTCGTTACCTCTGCTGACAGTCTGCCAGATGGGCGGAAGCTGACCGTCAGGTATGAGGACGGACCGGACTGGCAGCCGGTCCTCGGCATGGAGCTGCGGATAGACAAAGACGGGATCACACTGACTGCTCTGTATGCTGTACACGATACGGATGTCTTGATCGAGGGTGATCTGCACTGGGGAGAGGATCCGGAGAGCTCTACCTATGCAGTGCGACTGGATGGCGGAGGGCATGCCCTGAGAGCCGCTCACGGCCCTGCTGCATCCAAGTCAGACAACGCTTTGTACGACAGGCGCCGAGACTCTGTGCTGCACCTAACCGGGTCGGGCAGCATTAGGCTGGCCTTTGACTGGGAGAAAGGGTGTTACACGTTCTCTAGCCTTCTCTATGGCTCGACCAAGCGACTCAGGCTCGTGGTGCGTGACAGCTATTACGCGACCCGGTTCTCAGTGCCTCACAGACCGATCAACAAGAGTCATCAGTTCCCGACTCCTCCGGTCGGGTGGATGACCTGGTATTCGGTGCAATTTGGCGCGTCGGAGAAGACAGTCCTCGAAAACGCCAGGTGGCTTGCAGCGCACCTGAAGGACTACGGTGCAACCTGCATCTGGGTCGATTGGGAATGGTATCACAGCAACTTCGTTGGACAGGAGTCGCCCGGGATCGACATCTTCAATCCGAACAGGGAGCGGTACCCAAACGGGCTAAAGCACGTGTCCGATGAGATCAGGAAGCTGGGCTTGATCCCGGCGCTGTGGATAGCGGCTACCGACGATACGAACAAAAACCGGATGATGCAGGAACACGAGGATTGGATTCTGGTTGAGCTGCCCAGATGGTGGTGTGGGAGATGGTTCGTGGATCCGACTCATCCCGGTGTGCTCAGTGAGTACATCCCCGCTGTCTTCAGGCAGCTGCTTGACTGGGGCTTTGAGGTGTTCAAGTGGGACGATCTGCCAGGTGCTTTGAACACATACGACCGGCATCACGACAGGTTCTACAACAGGGATATATCCTCTGAGCAGGCTCTCCGAGAGGTTGTGCGGATAGCACGGGGTATCATCGGCGAGAACCGATACATGATGTCCTGCTCAGGCGAAACGACGAGGGCCATAACGTTTGCTGCCGACTACTTCGACGGTGCGAGGATCGGAGGCGACATCTTCAACTGGGGTGAGTTTGTCTCGGAGTGCATTGACAAGGTTCTCAAGTACTACGTCTACCACAACGTCCTGTGGTATGCCGACGCCGACAACCTCGTCGTGCGCAGTGAGCACAACAACATGGAGCAGGCGCGCACGCGGGCGTCGTTCTATGGGCTCCTGGGCCTGCCAATAACACTCGGTGATAACCTCCCAGATCTCGAGGAAGATAGAGTAGAACTCCTGAAGAGGGCCCTCCCGGCTATCGATGTCCATCCGATGGAGATCAGGCAGATAGTCAGAGACACTCCATATGTGGTGATCAATCTGAGTGTGGCGAAGGCGTTTGACTCATGGAACGTGATCGACGTGCTCAACACCACCGATGCAACGATTGACGTGCGGCTCAGGCTCAGCGAAGACCTAGACATCGATACTAGCTGCGCGAAAGCATACATCATGTACGACTACTGGGAGCAGACATGCCTCGGTGTATGCAGGGATTCGCTTGATCTCACCCTGCCAGCGTACGGCTCCAAGGTGATCAGGATAAGCGAGGTCCGGGAGCATCCTCAAGTCATATCGACATCCCGGCACGTGAGTCAGGGAGCCTATGACATCGACTCTCTTGAATGGGACGATGCGGAGTGCAGACTGAGTGGGACGTCAAAGGTCATAGGTGGAGAGGCTTACAGGATCGTTCTCCATGTGCCAGCCAAGTACGAGCTGGTTGGTGCGGTGACGCACTCAGGCGCCTCAACCGCGATCATCGATCAAGACAGTGGAGTGTGGGTTGTTGAGGTGGTTCCTGACAGGACCGGCACCGAGGACTGGGACATCAACTTCGAGAAGCAGGATCGGTAGGCCTCGCGTTGTGATCGGTATGACCTATCGAGTCAATCTGCGATGAACGGGGGAGAGACGGTTAGTCTTCCACATCATGCCGGCCAACTATCGGGCGATGGTCGAGTCTGCGTGGTGGCTCAGGCGTTCGTAGCTAGCCGGGCTTGATGGGAGGGATTCCGTGTATGGCGTCGAAAGCAAGCGCTGGAGTGAGCCGTCCGGCCACTCTAGTCGCGTGGGCACTGTCCCAATAGCAACAGTGCCCATGGGGCGTGGCCATCGGGTCTCGCGGCGCTTGCAGAACGTCGATAGAGGCACCATGCGCAAACAAGGGGACGGTAGCGAGTTGAGAAGTGAGGTCACACTCAAGGATATCGCCAGGGAAACAGGCCTGTCGGTGAACACGGTTTCCAGAGCTCTGCGTGGCAAGGCGGACATCAGTGCAGAGACCACGAAGCGCGTTGTTGAGGTTGCTAAGAGGATGGGGTATACCCGCAATGCCTTAGCTTCCCAGCTTCGCACTCGCGAATCAGGAATACTTGGGCTGGTGATTGCCGACATGGCCAACCCCGTGTACTCCGGCGT
>JAAYAB010000278.1 GCA_012719595.1 Bacillota bacterium | reverse complement strand
TCGCGGTCCGTGGTACAGAAGATCGCCCGCATGCACTATCAAGTCGGCTGACCTCAACACTTGGTCGTACGCCTTTCTCCAGGCTGTCACAGAGCCATGGGTGTCACTTATCACTCCGATTCGCATGCAGAATCCTATCCCTTTCCGCTTCTTATGCAAACGTCACAATGACCAGCATCGCGCCCTTCTCGAGAGACACGGTTGCCTCCGCCTCTGTAAAGACATTGCTGACTCCTCGAGCTAGTCCGATCGGAAGGGTTGCGTTGGTGAGAGGGTACTCCAGGCCACTCAGGCTCACGCCGCGGCACTCGCCCGACACCGGTATTATGGTGAAGAGATCCCCTGGAGACGCTGCGATTCGGGCCGTTGCGGGCTCGGAGTCTGCAACCACTGCCAGCACCCGGCAGATGTTGTCGAGCGCTTCGGCCTGCCGGCCAGCCATGGCGATTTTCACAAGAAGCATGAGATTCGCCAGCTCGTGGTCTACGCGGCCTCCCAGAGCCCCCAGGATCAGAATCTGGCCGGCACCCATCGACAGCGCATGGTCAACGGCAATCTCGGTGTCTGTCGCGTCCTTCCTGGACGGATGGACCTCAAGCCTGCTCCCCAAGTCCCGCGCTGCTGACCTGCCTGCAGACGACACGGAGTCCATGTCTCCGACGACGAGGTCCGGCGAGAGGCCCAGCAGCATGGCATGGTCAAAGCCCCGATCGGCGCAGATCACGGACGTCCGGCCCGCCCCGCACTCATCTATCCACCTGTGGACTGCCTTGCGCAGAGACTCCAGAGCGTGAGACTCAGGAGGTCCGTCGCCGTGTGCGGATCTCACCAACTGACCGCCGCTCACAATGAGGGCACGATTGACGCACCGCTCCGGGCTCACCTGCTTCCAGCCTCACTTCCGGTTCTGACAGCCGCACCGAGTGCGGCCATTTGACAACTGAGTACATTATAGCGTACGAAACGGCCTACGATGCGACGATTCCAGTGCCTGCGGGCATCGCTCGGCACCTGCCGTTTTCTATTGACATCGAATAGGGTTTGTGCGAGCATATTAGGTAAATCGGCCCTGAGATGGGTTTCTTGTCATACAGATAATCTTGTGGAAGGAGGGTGAGGTCGGCATGCGTGAGGACATTTTGCGGATACTCGATGAGAATGACCAGGTGGATCCTGCCACCATAGCAACTATGCTAGGTGCGACCGAGGACGAGGTGCGAGCCACGATCGCAGAGCTGGAGAAGTCCAAGGCCATTGTCAAGTACCACGCGCTGGTCAACTGGGAAAAGGTGAACGATGACTTGGTTCAGGCCTTGATCGACGTCAAGGTGTCGCCTCAGAGGGATGTGGGGTTTGACCAGATTGCTGAGAGGATCTATCGCTTTCCTGAAGTCAAGAGCGTGTACCTAATGTCCGGTGCGTACGATTTGTCCGTCGCCGTCCAGGGCAAGAGCCTGAAGGACGTGGCCAGCTTCGTTGCCACCAAGCTGGCGACTCTGGATCATGTCTTGAGCACGACGACGCATTTCATCCTCCGCAAGTACAAGGAAGAGGGCGTTATCCTTGATGACAAGGCGGAGTTGAAAAGGCTGGTCGTGTCGCCATGACGTTTGACGGAAGCAGATATGTGTCGAATGCTGTGAAAGCGCTCCCGCCGTCCGGGATCCGCAAGTTCTTCGACCTGGCTGCGCAGATGGAGAATGTCATCTCCCTCGGAGTGGGCGAGCCTGACTTCATAACGCCCTGGCACATCATAGAGTCGTCGTTCTACTCCGCCGAGCGAGGTCATACCAGTTACACGTCTAACCTGGGTCTGCTTGAGCTGCGCCAGGCGATATCTGACTACCTCGAGGCGAAGCACGGGGTGGGGTATGATCCCACGAACGAAGTCCTGGTGACGACCGGCGTCAGCGAGGCGCTCGATGTGGCAATCAGGACTCTCGTGTCTCCGGGAGACGAGGTCATCGTCATAGAGCCGTGCTACGTCTCATACAAGGCATGTGTCCTTCTTGCAGGCGGAACTCCCGTCATCGTCGACACGCACGTGGACAACGGGTTCAGAGTGACCGCGGAAGACATAGCGAGCCGCCTGAGCGACAGGACTAAGGCTATCGTGCTTTCCTATCCAAACAACCCCACCGGCGCAGTCATGGACTGCGCGACTCTTCAGAGAATAGCTGAACTGGCCAAGGAAAGGGACCTCATTGTCATCTCGGATGAGATCTACTCCGAGCTGACATATGAAGGGACCCATACGTGCATCGCCGCTCTTCCCGGCATGAGGGAGAGGACAGTGCTGCTGAACGGCTTCTCCAAAGCCTATGCGATGACCGGCTGGCGAATAGGATATGCGTGCGGGAACAAGCATATAATCGGTGGCATGATGAAGATCCATCAGTACACGATGCTGTGTGCGCCAATAATCGCACAGAAGGCGGCAATCGAGGCGCTGAGGTATGGGGAAGAGGCGAAGCAGCGCATGGTCGCGGAGTACGACCAAAGACGGCGGTTCATTGTCGAGAGGCTCAATGCCATCGGCCTGACTTGCTTCGAACCGACCGGCGCGTTCTATGCCTTCCCGTCGATCGCAGCATCGGGGATGACTTCAGAGGAGTTCTGCAATGAGTTGTTGAGAGAGCAGTCTGTGGCAGTGGTGCCCGGCAACGCCTTCGGTGCATGCGGAGAGGGCTTTGTGAGGTGTTCCTACGCGGCGTCGCTGCAGGAGATCAGTGAGGCTGTCACGCGTATGGAGCGCTTCCTGGCAGACCACGCGAGATGAATGAATCAGGGTCGGCACTGCCGACCCTGAACTGACCTCAGTCTCGTTTTCAGTCACGTCTTCAGTCTCGCCTGCTGAATCCTCCGAGCAGGGCGACCATCCTGAGCAGCTGGAGCGCTGCCATCGCAGTCGCTGCGACATAGGTGAGTGCTGCAGCACCGAGCACGTCCTTGGCTCCCGCTATCTCGCCGCGGTCGCTGATGTACCCGCCATTGATCAGCATGGAGAGCGCTCGATTGCTGGCGTTGTACTCGACAGGCAAGGTCACCAGGTGGAACAGAAGGGCGGCACTGAAGATGAGCACGCCCATCCATGCCAGGCCCGTTGCGCCGATCACAAGGCCGATGATGAACAGCGGCCAGGCCATGGCTGAGCCGATGTTCGCGACAGGGACCAGGTTGTTTCTGATCTCAAGCGGAGCGTAACCACTGGCGTGCTGGATCACGTGCCCGGTCTCGTGGGCAGCGATAGCCAGGGCGGCTATGGAAGAGCTACCGTACACATTTCGGGAGAGGCGGATCACCTTGCGCTTCGGGTCGTAGTGGTCGGTCAGTTCGCCCGAACCAAGCTGGACCGAAACGTCATACACCCCGTTGCGTCGCAGGAGATCCGAGGCCAGCTGGGCTCCAGTCACGCCAGATGTGCTGCGGTATCGGCTCCACTTGGCGTAAGCGCCGCTTACCCGGCTCTGCGCCCACAGCGCCAAGATCAGGCCGGGCAAGATGATCAGGAAAGTGGTATCGCCAAAGAAAAACATGGGTGTCATCCTCCTTAGCCATCCCGTCACATACAATTGTAAGTGTGGCCGGTATCATCGTCAAGGCGGGCCGCCGCGCTATAGCAGCCAATAACTGGTATTGACCCCCTGCCTCTTGGAGGAATTCCACCTGCAAGAGAGAAATATACTGAGCATAATCCCAGACGTGCGTTTGTCCCTTGGGTTCGGAGGAGGTTCAGCATGGGCAAAGACATGAGCACCGAGTACGGTCAGATAAACATCTCTGACGACGTGATTGCGACGATTTCAGGCATCGCGGCTACCGAGTGCTATGGATTGGTGGGAATGGCCTCCAGGAACCTCCAGGACGGGATCTCTGAGTTGGTTGGAATGGACAACCTGCAGAGAGGCGTGGAGGTGCACTTGGACGGAGACGAAGTGCACATCACGCTGTACATCATCGTGGAATACGGAACCAAGATCACCGAGGTAGCTCACAACGTTATGGGGAAGGTCAAGTACGTGGTCGAGAGCATGACCGGCTTGACCGCGACCGGTGTGGATGTCGTGGTTCAGGGTGTCAGGGTGGCGTCGCGCCCGGACAAGGCAAGGAGAGACGACTAACTCGCTCGGGAGGCGCCCGGTCAGCGGAATGCTGCAGTATCAAGCATGAATCCGCTGCTCCAAGCGCCTATTGTTCTGAACTGTCCCCGATTCGTTGTTAGTGGTGTTTGCAGGCGAGGAATGGGGGTACTGTCGTTGAAGCTTCGATACATGGACGGGAACGACTTCAGGAAAGGACTGATTGCGGGAGCTCAGACCCTTGGCGAAAACAAAGAGCTGGTAAACTCCCTCAATGTCTTCCCCGTTCCGGATGGTGACACAGGCACCAACATGTATCTCACGGTGCTGTCGGCTGTGAAGGAGTGTGAAAAGGTCTCTCAGAGCGGGATAGGGAAAGTGGCAAGCGCCGCCTCGATGGGGTCTCTCATGGGAGCGAGAGGCAACTCGGGCGTCATTTTTTCGCAGATCTTGCGAGGATTCAGCAGATACGTTGAGTCACGAGATCAGATCAACGGCACTCAATTGGCGAAGGCCCTCGAGAGAGCTTCAGCCACCGCGTATCAGGCAGTCATAAAGCCGGTTGAGGGCACGATGCTGACGGTCGCGCGCGAGCTGGCCAGTGCTGCCATCGATGCAGCCAAGAGCGAGGAAGACATAATCGGCATTCTCGACATTTCGATTAGTCATGCAGAGCAGGTCTTGGAGAAGACTCCTGAGATGCTGCCCGCCCTCAGAGAGGCCGGGGTGGTCGACGCGGGCGGCAAGGGGCTGCTGCTCTTCATCATAGGGTTGAGGCGCGGACTCCTCGACGAGGGCGTCTATGTGGAGACTGTTGAGACAGGACCCAGAGTGGTACCGCCGCCGGTTCACACTCCGGAGAGCAGACCGATTCCCGGCATAGACCAGGACATCGTGGATCTCGGGCTCGAACGCGAACATCCTGAGACCCTGGCAGAACTCGAATACGGCTATTGCACGGAGTTCATCCTCAAGGGCAGCGGCCTGTCGACAGATCAGATCAGGAGGGATCTGCAGGGCTTTGGAGACTGCCTGCTTGTGGTGGGCACTGAAGAAGTTGTCAAGATCCACATCCACACCGCCAACCCCGGTATCATCCTCGAGTACGGAGTAAAGCTCGGGCAACTGAGCAACATAGACATAAATAACATGGATGAGCAAAAGGCCGAGTTCGACCGAAAAAAGAGCGATCAGCCTGAGCCTCCGCTCGTGCAAGAGGAGTACACCCGCGAGACTGCAGTCGTGGCAGTGGCAGTAGGTGAAGGGATCGAGGAAATATTCAGAAGCCTGAACGTCGATGAGGTTATCGTGGGCGGGCAGACCATGAACCCCAGTGCGGAGGATCTTGCGAACGGCGTCCGCCGCACGAGAGCCAAGAAGGTTTTTGTCCTGCCGAACAACGGCAATGTCATCATGACCGCCAACCAGGTGAGGGAGTTGGTTGACGCCGAGCTCGAGGTGATTCCGACCAAGTCGATTCCTGAAGGGATTGCGGCTATGATGGGGTATGACCCCGAGGCATCAGCAAAGGACAACGTGAAGGCGATGACCTCAGCTGCAGAGCGCGTGAAGACGGGAGAAGTGACCTTTGCCGTCCGCGACTCAACGTATAACGGCGTCGAGATCTCCGAACGCGACTTCATTGGCATCTCCGGAGGGGAACTCCGGGTGGCCGGCAAGACCTGCAACGAAGTCGTCCGCAATCTTGTGAGCGAGATGGTAGAGGAAGGCGACGAGCTGATAACGCTGTTCTACGGCGAAGATGTGTCCGAGGGCGACGCCTCGAAGCTGGCCGAGCTGCTCGCTGAAGACCACCCCACCTACGAAGTAGAGGTACAGTACGGTGGACAGCCTTTGTACTACTACATCGTCATGATCGAATGAGCAGCGTCAGCTGCGACTGTTGGGCAATAGGAGGCGAGGGCAATGCCCCGAGTGAGAATCGTGTCGGACAGCACCTGTGACCTGCCGGTTGACATACGCAGAGACCACAATATCGAAACAGTTCCACTCAACGTGCACTTCGGAGATGAGGTTTTTCAGGATCAGGTCACGATAAGCCCAGAGGAGTTCTACGCAAAGCTCAAGTCTACTCGCGTCTTGCCGCGAACGTCGCAGCCCTCTCCGGGG
>JAAYAB010000277.1 GCA_012719595.1 Bacillota bacterium | reverse complement strand
GGGAACCCTCCACAGAGTCCATCCATCCGGTGCCTCGGTGGTCCAAGCGACCTCAAAGCCTGCCAGGTACTTCCCTTCTGCGCCCCAGCGGGCAAATGGTTCATCAACGGCGCTCATAAGACCCCAGCTGCCTCCGGTGATTAGGTGCTGAACCTCGCCAATGCGAGCTCGGGCAGCCTCCCACAGAGGCGGAACCCATTCGGGCCCGCGATCCGCCGGTCCGCGTCCTTCTATGCCTAGTACGGCAAAGGCCGCCCGAGAAACCATCTGCACTTCCATTGAGCAAACCTCCGTTCTGATCAGCTTTGATATTGCGAATCGTGGCCTGTCTCAAGCACACTGTGCGGATTTGCCATTGCGCTTTCAGGACACACTTACTGTACAGCTTCAATCCGGGGTGATGCAACGTGTTCAAGACGAAAATCCGAGACCCAGTGATTCCGGGAATGGCGTGTGGGGCAGTTGGCACCGCCGCGAAAATGCTTGGCAACCTGTTCAACAGGCATGTACTCAAGAAGTCAGATACCACGTACGTTGAAATCGCTGCGGGCCTATTCATGAACAAAGCCGAGCGCGAGAAGCCCGTTGGGCGGATCGTTGGGTTTCTCGCGGACTACGCTCTTGGGGCGATACTGGGGGTGCCTCTGGTCTATGTGCTAAAGTACACCGGGAAGGACCACGCCTTCCTCAAAGGCCTGGGATACGGCCATTTTGCGTGGGTAGGGATGTATGGGGCAGTCGGGCGGGCACTTGGGACAAGCAGAGGCGTCTTCCCGCTCAATGCCGACACGAACCTCTCCGCGTACTTCAACCATAGCTGGTATGGGATAGCCACGGCGCTGATGGCCAAAAGCCTGGCAGATCCTAGCTTCTTCCTGGACTCAAGGTCATCAACTGAGCAGAAACCACACGCGCAGTCCGACAGTGCTTCCGGTCCTCGCCGATGACCGCATGGCCAAGGTGCCCGCTCCACCCTCTCGTTGCTCAGACAATCCGCTCGAGGACCGAGGAGTCCGCTGCTCCGTATCGATCAATCCGATACGTGGCACCTTCACAACCGTGAAGCGTTATGTAGTCATCGGTAGCCTCTTTGACAGACCAATACCATCCACCATCGGGCGGGAAGGCGCAGCTAACGCTACTCATTGCCCTAACACTGTTTAGGACATCGCAGCCTCAAGGCCGGACAGCCTCGCTTGCGCAACAGACAATCGGCTACGCCAAAAGCCTGTCTAGCTCCGCTTTAAACATGTCGACGTCCCTGGGCGCACCGAACTCGATGGTGAACTCAAGCGGCTTTCCACTTCTCGGATTCCACGTTGTTGCACGCTCCAGGAAATCCGTGACCTGCCGGATTCCGTCACGTATCGTCTGAGACCAGCCGTCCTGGATTCGATGGACTTCCTCGAACCCCTCCGGCGGCAAGACCCGTCGGGATTCTAGTTCGAAGTCGAGTGTCTCGTCGTACAGGTCGCTGATAGCGTCAACACACTCGACAATTGATACGGGTGACGTTTCTCCGGAGCTCGATGAACTCAGAGCGCGGGGTAAATCGTACACAAGCAGCTGTTTGGCCACCTCAACCATTCTGGTGAGATTCATGGGACGCAGCCTCAACCAATCGACGTAGCTGTTCACATCATCCGGCTGGGTCAACCCGACGTAGCGCCGGCCGTCCGCGAGGTCCCGCAGTTGTCGGTCAGTCCTCGACAGACGGTCCTCAAGGAGGAGGAGAGCCAGCCTATACTCCCATCTGGGGCGTTTCCAGCGGACCACGTTCTGTATCGACGACGGCTGACCCTCGAATCCCGGTGGGATGTGAGTCGAATAGCGGTAGCCAGTGAACACCGCTGCGACAGCCAACGCAATGCCAGCCAGACTCCAGAGGATCGACAGCCCGGTGTAATCGACACCCACAGAATGAGTGACTGCACCAAGAAACATCCATAGAACGCCGAACACTGAACAGAAGGATCCGGCCAGGGTGCGCCATCCGTTCCTCAGCGCCAACCAGCAGTGCAGGTATATCGGCGTATACGTAAGTGTGATCCTTGCGCGATTTGTCACGACTTCGGAATGACTCATCATGCCCTCCTCCGCAATTCACGCAACGGCGTACATGCAAGCAGCTGTGCCCTGATTCCTCAACCGAACCTTGCGCCAGCTCACGCTCGCTGGATACGTGTGTTAGCCTGTCGCTCCACCTCGGTCGGAGCCTCTAGGCCCTGCCTGGTACTTGTAATTCCGGAGCATCGCGCCGGTCGCACCGCGCATGCCAAACCTCTCGTAGAACGCTATTAGCTGCTTGTCACACAGCAAATCCACCATGTACAGCCCATCGAGTCTATCTAGCATGCGGCGGACCAGTTCGCTTCCAATCCCGCGTCCCCTGTATTCCGGCAGTACCTCGAGGAAGGGGATGTAGGCCGACAGGACGCGATCTGTTATTGCAGTGATGAACCCAACGACAGCGCCGGTGTCTTCATCAATTGCGATCACGACCTCGTCGCTGCCCTCCAGCAGCCGAAGGTGGGTTTCTGGCGTCGGAGGGTTGGGCCAGCCTTCAAAGAATCCTCTGAGCTGGTCAGGAGTGATGTCCTGACTCGAATGACGATATGTGATCATGTTGCGCCTCCACTCGATCTAGCAGATCAAACTGCTTCGTCTGTGAGCAGTTTCGGTTCGCACAGTCCGGCAACAACTGCTCTCTTTTCGTAGCAGCTGCCTTCCTTAATCCCGCACATACCAAAGAACTCTTCGGGCGAGTTCGCGGTGTCATCCTGTATGTGTGCTAAGCAATCCATTATCTGTGACTCGGTCGCTGTTCTTGAGAAGGAATAGAGCAGCTCCAGGTTAGCTCTGGGGCCAGGAAGGTTCGAGTGCTCTATGAGATACTCGATCGTGTACAAGCAGCGGTCTCCCCTTCTTTGATCGCCGAAGACATGCGTCTGGCGGTCTTGTGGGCCACTGCGAGGAGTCCGAAACCTCGTTACTCAAACTCCACGCCTTGTCTCCTCAATGCATCAATTGCGTTCTCAAGCTGGTCAGCCTTCACCAGGATGTAGTCGGTGTCGTACGTAGATAGTGCAAAGATGCTGATACCTGC
>JAAYAB010000049.1 GCA_012719595.1 Bacillota bacterium | reverse complement strand
GCACCGACTACCCCTTTCGCACCTTTCCGAAGACGAACGCTTCTACTAGGTCTGGGCCGAGGAACGGGGCTAGAGAGACCAGTGCCTGTCGATCAAGGGATCCATCCTCGATCTTGAGAAGAAGCCTGCGCAGGGCGTCTCGACCAAGAAACGGCGCCAGGTTGTCAAGGTGATCTATGGAGAGCTTGCCTTCGCTGATCAGGTCGACAGCCTTCTCCAGCTTCTCTCTGCTGACAAACGGAGCCAGATTGACGAGGCAGTCTGGATCAACTTCGCCGACGCATGCCATATCGAAGATCCGGTCGACCGCCTCGCGGCTCATGAAAGGCGCCAGATCGGACAGGAGACTGAGGTCCAATTCCGCTCCTGCACCTGATCGCGGCTCTGGACTCGTATGTTCCTCTGGAGATGTGGCTGAGGCAGACGAGCTTTGATCCATGTTCGCTTCGGCGACAGCCGCTGGCTCGTCACGCAACTCGCTCTGATCGTCTCTCCTGTCCAGCCCGGTCAGGACCGTCACAGGAGGTTGTACGATGACCCGAACCTGCTCGGGCCTCTCACTCGCATCGACCCTTCTCAAGGGACTGACGTGAGACTGACCCGTTGTAAGGCGGGTGCCGCCTCCGAGTATCTGCTCGATCGAGACACCGAACAGGTTAGCGAGATCCAGTAGCGTCTGAACGTCCGGCAACGCCAATCCGTTTTCCCACTTCGATACCGCCTGGTGGGTGACGTTGAGCTTGTTGGCCATCTCAGCCTGGGTCATGTCGGCATCGCGTCTCAGTTGTGATATGTAAGCTCCCACCGCTCGCGTATCTATCATTCGAATCACTCCCTGTTCATAGTAGGTACGGTGACTGCTGTTTGATAGGCGCCTATCTCTCACTCACACCATAGCACGAGACCAGGCGCCCGGCCACCTACCGGGAGTTGAAATCGCTAGACTCTCAGTTGAACCCGTGAAGTGTCAACGCGGGGTTTCTGCTCTGACGAATGCAACTCTCAGTTGCGCACAGGCAACAGCTGAGTTGCCCGCTTCATTTGCCCTGCCATGTTCGTTGCCGTCGCCAGCTTCATTGGCGCTGCTATCTCTCTAGGTTGTACGAGCGGCTGCCTCTCGGCTACCCCTCAACGAAGTCGAACAGCTCCTCTATTGAGGCGCCCAGCGACTTCGCAATGGTGAATGCCAACTTCAACGAAGGGTTGTACCTTCCGTTTTCGAGATGCACAATGGTTTCCCGCCGGACTCCTACTGCAGAGGCCAGGGCATCCTGGGTCATCCCTTTCTTCGCTCGGTACTCCCGCAGTCTGGTGACCATCTTCATCTACCTCTCACCCCACTTCTCGTAGTAGGTGAGAGATGCGGCAAATACGAGCATCTGGACCGCGAAGCTGACTGCGAATCCCGCCGAGTACACCATGGCGGGTGACTTGGTGAGCGCACCTATGCTCACTACGATGGGGTAGATCACTGCTCCGCACACAAAACCGTTTCTAGCCGCCTTGTCGAGGTTCGCTTTGAACAGCTCATCCGGCAAGGTCCTCGAGAAGCCGAAGAAACCGAAGAACCCACAGAAACCGAAGAAACCTGGGTTGTCGGTGACCAATCCCAGTAGGCCCAACAGACCCAGAAATCCCAATAGACTCACCTTATTGCGCATGTTGACTATCCTCCTGTTATATATTTATCACTTTATGTGATGAATATATAACACGGAGTGCTGATTGTCAACGGCAGATTTGGAAGACGGAGCATTCGGAAAACGGCACGTCTGGAAGGCAGCGCCCTTTGGGGAATGCTGCCCTCCAGACGTTCGTGCACTACTCTAGGTTCGCCAGTTCGTCACTGATGAACGCCATCAGCTCACGCACTGTCTTGTCCGAGAAATCGAAGTCGATACCGGCCGCTGCGTACACTACGGGTAGGGGTGCCGAACTGCCAAGCGATAGGGCCTTCTTGTACCCTGCGATGCCGGCGGCTCTGTCCTTCTTATACAGCCTGTAGAGTTGCACGGCTCCGAGCTGTGCGATCGCGTATTCGATGTAGTAGAACGGGTACGAGAAGATGTGCAACTGAGCCTTCCACCTGTGCATCAGCTCTTCCTCAAACCCTGTCCAATCGACCCAGTGATAGGCGAGAGATCGAGCTATCTCTGCAAACTCGCGGTTCCTGGCGCTCGCGTCCTGTGAGGCGTTGAGATAGATCCAGTGCTGGAAACCGTCTACTGTCAGCGCCCACGGCAGGAACACGACGATTCCCTCGAGCTGTTCTCTCTGAGCACGCTTCAGATCTGCAGGATCTGAGTAGAACTCGCCCCACTCAGACATGGTCAGCAGCTCCATGGACATGCTGGCAAGCTCCGCTGATTCCGCGGGCGACCGCCTGTATTCGAAGGGCTGCATCGACGCAGTTAGGAGGTTGTGAACAGCATGCCCCGACTCATGGACCAGAGTTCGCACGCTCCCATGGGTGGGGGCCGCGTTCATGAAGATAAATGACGTGCCGGTCAGTGGGAGATTTGAGCAGAAACCACCAGGCCGCTTGGCTTTTCGGGTCTCCAGGTCGAGACATCCGCGATCGTTCATTGTCTGCAGAAGCTTGCCAAACTCAGGATCGACTTTGGCAAGCACGTTGACACACTTCGTTACAAACTCGCCCGCGTTTTGATATGGCTTCAGGGGTTTCTGTCCCTTTGGGGTGCCGTCCGTATCCCAAGGCTTGATGGTGTCCACACCGAGTTGCTGTCCACGTCTCTTCATGATCTCGCCGTGGAGCGGCACCACATGCTTGGCTACAGCATCACGGAATCGGTAGCAATCATCAGGGGTGTATGAGAACCGATAAAGTCTCTTGAACGTGTAGTCGCGGTAGTTCGGCATGCCGGCGTTTTGGGCGATCTGATGCCTCAAGCTCACCAGCTTGTTCATGATCTCGTCCATTGCGTCTTTGTCGCGAAGTCGGCGGGATTGAACCAGTCTCCAAGCCTGCTCGCGCTCTTCGCGGTCAGAGCTTCTCAGGTGCTGGTCCATTTGCTGAAGTGTCTTCTCCTCGCCCTTCCAGTTGACGGTCATCTTCGAGGTTAGCGCGAAGTAGTCATTGACCAGCTTCCTCGTCTCTACTTCGATGGGGATGTTCTCGTCTCGGTGGATCTCGATTGCCGCAGCCGTGCGCCTCGCGAGTTCATCGTAGTAGCTGGGTAGATCGGACCTGTAAGGACTGTCGTAGAAACGCTGGTCGAGCTTGATTTTGTACCTCTGAATCAGCGGCATCAGCTTCTGCTGATCGAACTCGTGTCTGGCCTTTGCCTGTTCATCCTCTGTGTTGCACGAGAAGTCGATTGTGTTGCGGTTCATTCTCTCGGCGAGAGCTTCGCTGAACCTACCGCGCTCAATAAGCCAGGCTTCGAGGGATTTGGGATCGGAGATGTCTTGAGCCAGGAGCTGGTTGAGATACTCCTCGACTCTGTTCAGGTCGTCAAGAGGCAGGGTTGTAGGATCGAGAGTCTTCATTCGCTTTCACTCCATCCTTCCGTTGGGAATCAAAGTGCATACTTATGAATATCGAACAGCAGACTCCCTGACACTACGACGCGCCGCACCTGTTGTCCTGCCTTAGGTCGCATCGGTTACCCTTCCTGAGCCAGCGCGACTCGTCTGTGGCGCAGTGGCACGCGGCATGGCTGGGGTTTTGTAGGATTGGCTAAAGCCTTCCTCGTAGAGTGGACGAGAACCGCCTATTCTGTTACAGTTATGATCGGAGTGATGCGACGTGGACGCAGCTTCGATGGTAGATGAGCAGCTTGTGCCGCGGGGGATCACGAATCAGAGAGTGCTCGCGGCAATGAGGTCGGTCAGAAGGCATCGGTTCGTGCCCATTCAGTATCGGCTGAGCGCCTATTACGACTGCCCTCTGCCAATTGGATACGGTCAGACGATTTCCCAACCCTACATAGTTGCGCTCATGACTCAGTTGCTCGAGACCGAGCCGGAGGCCACTGTACTTGAGATAGGCACCGGTTCCGGTTATCAAGCTGCTGTGCTGGCCGAGCTCGTGAAG
>JAAYAB010000312.1 GCA_012719595.1 Bacillota bacterium | reverse complement strand
GAGACGCCCTGCGCAGGCTTCTTCTCAAGATCGAGGATGGATCCCTTGATCGACAGGCACTGGTCTCTCTAGCCCCGTTCCTCGGCCCAGACCTAGTAGAAGCGTTCGTCTTCGGAAAGGTGCGAAAGGGGTAGTCGGTGCCCTGAATCTTAGGATGGAGTCGAGCTGGCCTGCCGGCCCCGTTGGCCCGGCAGGCCTGTTCCTTGTTAATAGACATTGTGACCTTCCGTGCCATGACTACTCCGTCAGCCATTCTCCCAGCTTCAAGAAACCTGCCGAAGCCCGTTTTCTGGAGCATAGGTAAGAGTTGATATATTCCTGCTTAGCGTCACGTATATCTTAGGGGGATAAGCTAATCTTCGTGTTCGTCTGGCGAAGCAATGCCCCTTGAACGAAAACGCACAAACATCGTCATCTATGCGCTGTTTGTTCAGGAACAGGAGGTGAATAGTGAATAGCAGGGATTCAGACGTAGAATGGGCTTCCAAACCAATGCCAGGAAATGAAAAGAAGGAGCGGAATAAGTCATGAGTGCAAGAACAAGATCAAGAATACTGTTGTCTTTCGCACTGTCGCTCTTCGCGTTCTTGGGTGTACTTTCCACTCTGCCGTTCCAGGAGGCGCAGGCCGTGAATCCATATCTGCCGCTGTGGGAGCACATTCCTGACGAGGATCCGCATATCTTTGAGGATCCCGACAATCCGGGCAAGTATCGTATATATCTCTACGGTAGTCACGATATTACCGTAACTGCTTACTGCGGAATAGACGTCGTCGTCTGGTCGGCACCCCTGGAGAATCCAACTGAATGGCGCTATGACGGCCCTGCTTTTGTGTCTAAAGTGTACAACACCAACGGGCGGTACGATACTATGTATGCACCGTCCATCTGTGAGGTGTACTTCGGCCAGAAGTACATAGACTACATGAATGCGCACCCGGAGTTTATTGCGGACGTCAATAATCCTGGCAAGGTCCTAACCATGGAAGAAGATGGCGGCCGATGGTACTACATGTACCCGCACAACAGGGGCAGGAACAGAATGAACCAGCTGGCCAGATCAAGAAGGCCGGATGGTCCCTTCGTAGAGATCAACATGGACCCGGAGAACCCAACCCAGGGAATGGGTGTTATGGGCTTTGACCCTTGCCTCTTCTTCGAAGAAGATCCAACTTCGGAGTGGGGCTTTAGGGCGTATGCCTACTGGGGCGGAGGAAACGCATCGTATGCGTGCGAGCTTTACCCGGATCTCTATACGGCAATACCTGGTACCCTACGCGGTGGCACAGGCGAAGACGGTTTTGTTCCCGGCGGGGAAAGCACCAGCGGTGAACACGGAGGGTTCAACTTCTACGAGGCTTCAGTCTTGAAGAAAATCGAGATCGATGGTGTAAAGAAATACCTGTTCATATGGGCCGGACGTTCGGGAGCGGAGTATGGATTGGAACCTGCGTTTGGTACCAAGAGGTACGCATACAGCGACCACCCGCTGGGACCGTGGATATGCGGCGGTGTAATAGTTGATGCCCGTGGACCAGCTCTGGATCAAGACGGTAAGATGATATATACCTACTCGCATAGAAATACCCACGGAAACATTCAGGAGATCAATGGACAATGGTATGTGTTCTTCCACAGAGTGACCAATGACAATCCGTATGCGCGTCAATCTATGGTCGAGCCGATCAATGTCGAAATAACGCCGCAAGGAGACGTACTAATCACCGGCTTGACAACCTTGACGGATGTGAACGGCAATCACTATAAGGGCGCTGAGGTTACATCTCAAGGATGGGAAATCAACGGTTTGGATCCCTACAAGTATTATTCCGCAGGATATGCTTGTTGGGTAACACCTGCCGCTTTGATGCTGCCGGGTGTTGGTGCCACACCGGGTAACCGTCCTTATGTAGCGGGCGCATGGGATGTATGGAACAACGACAATCCGATAGTCAACATCAGAGATTCGTCGATTGTGGGTTACAAGTACTTTAACTTCACGAAGGAAAGCGGCACTAAGCTCGATCTTTATCTGACTCCGGCAGGACAGGACTTCACCATCGACATAATGATGGATACCCCCTGGCCTGCGGGCACAGCCAACGCCGGCGTCAAGATCGGTGAACTGAAGGTTTCCAGAGACGCCGTCCAGCAAAAGACGAGGTTCACCGTACCCGTTCCGGCTCTCGATGAGGTGGAAGGAAAGCATGCGATATTCTTTGTCTTCAAGTCTGAGAATGCTGATGCAGTTCTTTGCGAAATGAACGGTCTTGCGTTCAGCACCGCCGGAAAGCAAGTTGTTCCTCCAGCAGAGCCGCCGGTGTTGAGCATTTGGGCCGACGGAAAGCCGCTGACCTTGCCTGCAACACCAATCAGGACTCCCAACATATGGGGGGTAACCGACTACACCCACTATATGATCGAGTATGAGCACTCGGGTGAGAGCATCCCGAAGATTGCTGCGTCTGCCAGCGATCCTGACGTAAAGATAACCATTACACAGGCGACTTCGCCCTCAGGCACAGCCGTTGTACGGTTCATCAAGGACGGTCTCATTAAGAACTACCACATCCTATTCTCGTACCCAGACCGGCCAAATACTACAGGATTGGTTCCGTCTCCTGCCTTCTCACCTGTCAGCAAACTCGTCAGGGGAGAACCGGCCCGTGTCCCGGTTTACATCAACGGAGCGGATCTCGAAGGGTTCTTCGTCAAACTGTTAGGGAAAACAGCGCGTATTGTAGACGGCGAAGCCTTACTGCAGTTCTCTGCGGACGAAATACCTGCAGTGGGAACTTACAAGATCACTGTTGTCAATGAAGATGGACACTATATCCTTGGCGCGGGCAATGTTGACGTGATCACAGGTTCCGCGCGGTAGACCTGTATCACGCCATATGCAAGTGCCCAAGGGCACAGTACAAGAACAGCATAAGCAGTCCGCCCGGGAAGACTCCCGGGCGGACTTCAATACCTCGTAGATCGGGGTCAGCACTTGGCTTATTGCCTGTTGGATCATTCAGTCTACCACTGTTCCTCTTGACCTGTATGAAGGCTTTGTTGAGGTTGTCTCGGTCTAGGATTCGCTCCAGCAGTCCCTCTGTTGGGTTTTTGGCCTCTTACTTGTCCTGCAACCGATGCGGTTTCAGCCATGAAGGGAGAACAAGTCTGAACTCCCTTCCCTCCCGCAACGACATGATGACGCTCTGCAGCACAATGAAGAGGTACAGCAAGAGTCCGCTGACGATCGCTTGTAGGTTTGATTGGACGCCCGCCGCCCGGATCGTTTCATTGATCGTTAGGAGGGTCAGGGTCCCGGTGGGTGCGCCCAGCAAGTTCCCCACGCCGCCGTTGAGCATTACGCCGCCCATGACATTCGCGGCGATGGCTTTTATCTCGTACAACGATCCATTTCCGATATTGCCGGCTCCTGTTGTCATGAGGAAGACAAAGCCGGAGATTCCGGCGGTCAACCCGCAGAGCACGTAGGAGAGGAAGATCGTTTTCTTGACGTTGACCCCGAGCATCCGGGCGCTT
>JAAYAB010000276.1 GCA_012719595.1 Bacillota bacterium | reverse complement strand
GGGCGGGCAGTGACTGCCATTCTGCCCAGCGCGGCGAGCCAGGGGCAGGTGGCCGGGGCGAACATGGCCGGAGCAGATGCGGTACTCAAGCATCGCACGGTCTTCAACTCACTCAGCCTCTTCTCCCACTCTCTGGTGACCATCGGAGATACAACCGAAGACACTGATTCTGTGTCAGAAGTAGGCTCCGCAGGCCAGCACAGTCAGTTCTTCTACAGAGACGGATGCCTATGTGGGGCAATACTGCTGAACCAACCGGAGCGCAGCGGCATCTACCGCTACTTGGTTGAGGAGCAGATAGAGCTGGACACCTCCTGTGTTCCGCGAGCCGAGCTCCTGGCTCTGCCAAAGGAGGCCTGGTCGGACTTGGTAGCCTCTGGATCGGTGTGAACGGTCGCTTTGAGCTCTTCTGCGTCTTGTTCGGCATGAACGGTCGCTTCTGAGATGCCCTAGGATAGAGAATAGAGAAGACCCTGGTTAAGGGAAGAACGCACACCTTTGGGAGTGAGAAGAATGGAGATCATTGAGGGAAGAAACCTGCACTACCGCGAGCTGAACCAGAGAGTGCGCGGGTTGCTGGCTAACGGTGCGGACCGCCTTGTGCTGCGCGGCGTTAACGGGCAGCGGTATATCGGGGCTGGCCTGACAGACCAAGCCTGCCTCGAGATCGAGGGCACGGCCGGCAACAACTTGGGAGCGATGATGAACGGGCCCAGCGTGTCAGTCGCCGGCAACGCCCAGGACGGAGTAGGCAACACGATGTTCAGCGGCAAAATCGCCGTGTGGGGTCGGGCGGGCGACATCGTCGGCTACGGAATGCGGGGAGGCACGATCCTGATCCGGGGAGACGCGGGCTGGCGTATCGGAATCCACATGAAGAGCAGCGCCGATAGACATCCTGTCATCATCATCGGAGGAACTGCAGGCGGGTTCCTTGGAGAGTACATGGCCGGCGGAACCATAGTAGTCTTGGGGATGACCGGCGACGGGATCAACCCTACCGACACCGTGAATCCTCTGGTCGGCAACTACGTCGCCAGCGGCATGCACGGCGGAACCATATTCGTCCGAGGGACGGCGCCTCAATGGCAGATCTCCAACCAGGTCCGAGTTGAGTTCGTCAAGCCCGCACAGTGCGGTGAACTGCTGCTGCGCATACGTGAGTTTGCAGATGAGTTTGGTCTGGACTGCTCGGGGTTACTGCAAGAGACCTTTGCACGGATCACTCCGCTGGGAGTGCGTCCCTATGCCCATCTATATGACCATTCGGCCTAACCCGTTCCGATGCGGCCTGACTATCCCCCGGGCTGCCTGACCCACCTTCCAGGCAGCCTAACCTATCGCCCAGGCGGCCTGACTCATCTCCCAGGCCGCCTGACCTATCTCCCAGAGTGCCCGACCTACGGCACATAATCTAACACGATAGGGTTGTGTATACACGTATACGTGCACTAAATGTGACACCTATATTGACCCTGTGGCAGAATGATGTTAGGGTATTCTCATTGAATCTTACATCAAGGGAGAGCTGGAGATGCCAAAGCTGTCGAAAGAGAATATCCTCGAAATGGCACGAGCTAACAACGTGAAGTTCATCAGACTGCAGTTCACCGACATCCTTGGAATAGTGAAAAACGTCGCAATCACCGTTGAACAGCTAGAGAATGCTCTCGATGGCAAGATCATGTTCGACGGTTCGTCGATCGAAGGGTTTGCACGCATTCAGGAATCAGACATGTACCTAAAGCCCGACTACGATACCTTTGCCCTCTTCCCCTGGCGCCCCAAGGAGGAAGCCGTCGCCCGCCTCATCTGCGATGTGTACGACGCGGACGGAAACCCGTTCGCCGGCTGCCCCAGAGGAGTACTGAAGAAGGCCCTCGTCGAAGCGGAGAAGCTTGGGTTTGAGCTGAAGGTCGGGCCCGAGCCGGAGTTCTTCCTCTTCGAGACAGATCCAGAGGGCTACCCGGTAGTGAAGACACACGACCATGCAGGGTACTTCGACCTTGCCCCAATGGACCGCGGCGAGGGCGCCCGACGTGAGATCGTCTTGGCCTTGGAGAGCATGGGTTTTCAGATCGAGGCATCACACCATGAGGTGGCTCCGAGCCAGCACGAGATCGACTTCAAGTACGCCAATGCTCTCACGACTGCGGACAACATCGCCACCTTCCGGTTTGTGACCAAGATCATAGCTCAGAAGCATGGGCTCTGCGCCACCTTCATGCCCAAGCCGATCTTCGGGCAGAACGGTTCGGGAATGCACCTGCATCAGTCCTTGTTCCAAGGAGACACGAATGCGTTCTTCGATCCGGACAGCGAGCTCGGGCTGAGCAAGATCGCACTCCACTATATTGGCGGGATACTGGCCCACGCCAAAGCCCTGACTGCCGTGACCAACCCATGTGTGAACTCATACAAGCGGCTGGTTCCTGGATACGAGGCCCCTGTCTACTTGTCGTGGTCAGCGAAGAATCGGAGCGCATTGATCCGGATACCCGCAGCGAGGGGACTCGGGACCCGAGTCGAACTGCGGAACCCCGACCCTGCGGCAAATCCTTACCTTGCCTTGGCCGTCGTCCTGACGGCTGGACTGGACGGAATCAAGCGCCAGCTGGATCCGGGCCCGCAGCGCCACAACAACATCTTTGAGATGACGGAAGCGGAGCGCCGGGCAGCCGGAATCGACAGCCTGCCAGGCACTCTGCAAGAGGCTTTGAGCCATCTGGAGAAGGACGATCTGCTCAGGAAGGCGCTTGGCGACCATGTGTTCACTGCTTTCTGCCGGGCGAAGCTCATGGAATGGGATGAATACCGAACTCAGGTGCACGAGTGGGAAATCCAGCGATATTTGCAGGTGTATTGATATGAGGCGAAGAGTGGTTTTGGCCAATCGAAAAGGCGTCTTGTCCCGGCCGGCCGGCCAGTCGGGGCTGGCGAGGCTGTTCGGGCTGGCGAGTGCGGTCGGTGTGTCCGGACTGTCGAGGCTGTCGGGACTGTCCCGGCAGTCCCGGCCGTCCGGCCCGCCTGACTCCCCCGGCTCGCCCTACTGCCTTGTGACGCACTCCCCCACATTCCCGCCAGTCCGGCGGCGGATCATGCCGATCGGAGTGCCGGATCCAGACTGGCGCACACTGAGGAGATGGAAAGGAAGTCGCAGAAATGAGTTCCGCCGATTTGCAGATATCCATGAATAGCGTGTGGGTCATGGTTGCCGCAAGCCTGGTCTACTTCATGCAGGCAGGCTTTGCATGTGTGGAGGCCGGCTTCACGCGCTCGAAGAATACCGGAAACATCGTAATGAAGAACCTGATGGACTTCTCCGTAGGTTCTTTGGTCTACTGGTTGATAGGCTTTGCCCTGATGTTCGGAGCAGGGAATCTCTTTGTCGGCTGGTCCGGGTTCGCATTGACGGACAGCTTCACCCACCTGGGGCTGTCGCTGCCCCTGCCGCTGTTCCTCTTCTTTCAGACAGTGTTTGCGGGCACGGCTGCGACAATCGTCAGTGGTGCGATGGCAGAGCGGACGAAGTTCTCGACTTACCTGATCTACAGTGCAATCGTCAGCGCTCTGATCTACCCGGTTGTGGGGCACTGGATCTGGGGTGGAGGATGGCTGAGTGAACTCGGCTTTGTCGACTTCGCAGGGTCCACTGTGGTACACAGCGTCGGCGGTTGGGCTTCCCTAGCCGGAGTCATGGTCGTGGGTCCGCGGCTCGGCAAGTACAACGAGGACGGTTCGTCTAGAACCCTGCACGGCCACAACCTCTTGGTTGCGTCGCTCGGCGTGTTCATCCTCTGGTTTGGCTGGTTCGGTTTCAACTGTGGCAGCACCCTGGCCGCCGATGGAGAGGCCATCGGGCGGATAGCTGTCACCACCAACCTAGCGGCCGCAGCAGGTTCATTAAGCGCCATGGTTTTCTCCTGGTCCCTATCCGGGAAAGCCAACGTTGCCATGACGCTGAATGGAGCATTGGGCGGGTTGGTAGGGATTACGGCCAGCACGGCCTACGTCTCTCCCCTGTCTGCCGCTATTATCGGACTCACGGCAGGAATACTAGTCGTGCTCGCTGCGAACTTCCTCGATCGAGTCCACGTCGATGACGCGGTAGGAGCGGTGCCCGTGCATGGTGTATGCGGCGCCTTCGGAACCCTCGCAGTAGGCTTGTTTGCGGAAGATGGCGGCCTGCTCACCGGAGGCGGATGGCGACTGCTCGGAGTACAGTTCCTTGGAGTTCTCGCTGCATTCATCTGGACCTTCCCTCTCGCTTACCTGCTGTTCAAGGCACTCAAAGCCACAGTCGGCCTGAGGGTGAGCGCCCAGGAGGAGCGTGAAGGTCTCGACCTCTCCGAGCACGGGCAATCGGCATACCCGGAGCAACTCGACTACTCCAACTTCCTCAGTTGGCTCAGGAAGAACGAACACCCCGGAAACCCGATCTAGGCAAGAGCACGGCTGATGTGGAAGACGGTGGTCGATGTACACCAGAGGTAGTTGATGCAGACAAGGAGGATGAACATGGACTGCGCCAGCGTGCGAGAAAACATAACCGCCTGGCTGAGGTTTCAAGTAGCCCAGGCGGCAGCCAAAGGTCTTGTGGTCGGAATGAGCGGCGGCGTCGATTCAGCCTTGACAGCTGTGCTCTGCAGGGAGGCCTGTCCCGAGTCGACACTTGGACTCGTGTTGCCAGCGGGAAGCAACCCGAAAGATGCGGAAGACGCGCTCCTGGTGGCGCGCCAGTACGACATCGCCGTGCGCGTCATTGACCTGTCCGGTGTCTTCGAGCTGCTGATGGGCGAGCTGACCGCCTGGGGAGCAAGGGAAAGGACATCCCTGGCCATCGCCAACCTGAAGCCTCGCCTGCGCATGATCTGCCTATACTACCTGGCGAACGAGTACAACTACCTGGTTGCCGGGACTGCAAATGCTGTCGAACTCGCGCTCGGGTACTTCACGAAGTACGGCGACGGCGGGGTTGACCTCCTGCCTCTCGGGAACCTCACGAAGAAAGCTGTCTACGAGCTGGGGCGTTATATAGGGCTGCCCGAACGCATCCTCACCAAAGCTCCTACAGCCGGTCTTCTTCCCGGGCAAACCGACGAAGGCGACCTTGGATTCACCTATGAAGAGATCGAAGCAGTACTCTGCGGAACAGGCGGAAGCAAGGAGGCCAGGGAGTTCGTGCACAGACGCCGGGCGCTGAACCGGCACAAACTCGCTTCCCCACCGACTGCTCCTGCTGATCCGTGTCAAGTTTTAGTGGTATAGACGGGGTTCATAAGAAGCCATGTTAGAATATCGAGCTGTTGATCCTCCTCTGATGGTAAGATATAATGGGGCTGTTGGACTGATTCCAAAGAATCTTACACTTGGGGAGGTTAACATGCTTAGCGTGATCGAGAGGGACGTAATCAAGAAGGCACGTGAGCTCAATGTGAGATTCATCCGCCTGCAGTTCACGGACATCCTTGGCCACTTCAAGAATCTGGCCATTACCATCAGTCAGCTGGAGCGTGCCTTCGAAGAGGGAATACTCTTTGACGGTTCGTCCATTCAGGGCTTCACTCGAATCCACGAGTCGGACATGTATCTGCGGCCGGATCCCAACACCCTTACGATCTTCCCATGGCGTCCAAAGGAAGGTGGCGCCGTAGCGCGGTTGATATGCGACATCTACACCCCTAAAGGTGAACCCTTTGCCGGCTGCCCCCGGAACTGTCTGCGACGGGTGATCGCCGAAGCACAAGAGATGGGGTATGAAATGTATGCCGGCCCCGAGCCCGAGTTCTTCCTCTTTGAGACCGACGAACGCGGCCGTCCGACCAAAGTGACGAACGATACGGGCAGCTACTTCGACCTCTCGCCGCTAGACAGAGGTGAAGACGCACGGCGCGATATCGCCATCACTCTTGAGGAGATGGGTTTCGAGATCGAATCCTCTCATCACGAAGTGGCCCCTGGCCAGCATGAAATCGACCTGCGCTTCAGCGATTGCCTCAGTGCAGCCGACAACCTCGCCACCTTCAGGTTTGTCGTTAAGGCCATCGCCAAAAGACACGGCCTCCACGCCTCGTTCATGCCGAAGCCTTTCTTCGGCGAGAACGGTTCGGGACTGCACATCCACCAGTCGCTGTTCCAGAAGGGGATCAACGTTTTCGCGGATCCCAATGGTGAAATGGGGCTCTCCGACCTAGCGCGTTCGTATGTGGCGGGCTTGATGAAGCACGCACCCGCCCTCTGCGCCATTGGGAACCCCACAGTGAACTCGTACAAGAGGCTGGTCCCCGGATACGAGGCTCCAGTCGACATCACTTGGTCGGACAAGGACCGGAGCACCTTCATCCGCATTCCGGCAGCAGGCGGGCAGTCTACCCGTGTGGAGCTGCGCTCCCCTGACCCCGCAGCCAACCCGTATCTGATCATCGCAGCCTCTCTGAAGGCGGGATTAGACGGGATCAAAGAGCAACTGGTGCCTCCTCCTCCCACCGCGGCGAGCACCTATGAACTGAACGCGGAGGAAAGAAGGGCGCTGGGGGTCAGAAGCCTTCCGAGAAACCTGCGCGAAGCGCTGGACCACCTGGCTAATGACACAGTTCTCCGAGAGATGCTGGGCGAGCACATCTACGATCACTACATGAAGGCCAAGCTCGTTGAATGGGAAGTCTTCAGCACGCAGGTGCACCAGTGGGAGACTGAGCAGTATCTGCCCACTCTGTAGGCAGACTCCCGTTGCTCTTCAGGTGAGACTCCCGTTGCCCTTTAGGCGAGGCTCCCGCTGCTCTCTAGGCGAGACTCCTGCTACTCTTTGGGCGCAACTCCCGCAAGCATCAGATTATGCCTTCTTGGCCCAGGTGAACAGCATGAGACTCGTACCGCTTCCAGTCCGAGTAACAGTCGGGAAATGCGCGTCTGAGTGCTTGTGATGCAGTGACTACGTCAACATACTGATTGTCGAGATACTTGTGCAGGACGCTTCGCACCAATGCGGAGTAAGGCATGCGCAGCCTGCGAGCCTCATCGAATAACAGGTCTGGGGGACTGTTGATACTGACCCAACCGTTCACCTGGGCGTCCGCCAATACCCTCGAGGTCGTCGGAGCCGTCGAGGCGGGCCCGTCGAACCAATCATCCTGTTCGGCCTCGCCGGCCTCGCATGACTCGTCCGATTCGAAGGACCCG
>JAAYAB010000048.1 GCA_012719595.1 Bacillota bacterium | reverse complement strand
TCACGCCTATCGTGCGCCCGAACACGGCTGACTTGTAGAAGACGCGGGAAAGCTTGCGTTGCTCCTCCCACCTGGGCAGACTGTGAGGACTGTACCTTTTTGGGTACAGCATGATCAAGCCGGGGAGGTAGGACCTCAGCGCAAAGATGCGGAGGTATCCAGCCGAGGGCACGAGGTCTCCGTAGTAGCAGTCGACCATATCGCCGTAGCGGAACATCCGAACTCTCGCGCTGCTGTCCAGACTCGAGGCAATGAGTTCGGCTTTGCCCTCGCGGCCTTTCTCCCGCAGAATAGCCGCGGCCTCACGTGCGCTGACCTCCAGCGGCTCGAACGGCTCATCTCTGTCGATGAGCTCCTTCATCGCCGACTCGATGGAGCGCACTTCTTTCTCGGTGACGCTCAGGCTGCCTCCCTTGTCGTCAACCAGCTCGCAGTACATGCCGTGGCTCAGGGCGTGCTCGACTCTTACTTCGACCGACGGCTTCAGCAGGCGAGTAGCCCTCACCAGCACAGCGGTCAAGCTGCGCCAGTAGAGCCTCTCGCCGTCCTCACACGACAGGTAGACCGGCTCCACACTGGCATCCGACGTGAGCTCCAGATGCAGACTTCGTATGGCATTGTCCACTTTGGCAGCAAGTGGTTTCAATCCTGAGTCTGCAGGGAAACTAGCCAGCACCTCAGACAGCGTAGCGCCAGCCCTGAACCGCGCCTTGACACTGTCACCGTAGGTGACCTCAATTGTGTTCTCTCGGTCCGCCTCCATGTCACATTGCCTCCTACGAAGCACCCACGTTCAGCTCTCTAGCATACTGCATGGTGTAAAGGTGGTAGTACTGGCCTCTAGCTTTGATGAGTTGGTCGTGTGTGCCCTGCTCGACAATGGTGCCATTCTCAACCACTACGATCCGGTCTGCCTCCCTGATCGTTGAGAGCCTGTGTGCAATGACAAACGACGTCCTACCTTTCAGGAGTTCCCGCAGGGCTGCCTGTATCAGCCTCTCCGTATACGTGTCTATGCTGGCAGTAGCCTCGTCCAATATCAAGATGGCCGGGTCTGCCAGCAGCGCTCTAGCAAAGGACACCAACTGCCTTTGCCCGGAAGACAACTTCGAACCGCGCTCCTCGACCTCTGTGTCGTACCCCAGCGGGAACCGCCGTATGAAGTCATCGATGCCAAGCCTTTTGCAGACAGATTCGATCTCGCTGTCGCTGGCGTCCGGTTTCCCGTAACGAAGGTTCTCCTTGATGCTCCCGGCAAATAGGAACGGTTCCTGGAGAACGATCGCCACTTGCTTTCTCAACGAAGATAGAGTGACATCCCGCACGTCATGGCCGTCGATCAAGATGCGGCCCTCATTGACATCGTACATCCGCGACAGCAGGTTGATGATCGAAGTCTTGCCTGCACCCGTATGACCCACGAGAGCGATCGTCTCGCCGGCCTTCACATCGAGGTCAAACCCCCTGATGACGTAGTTGTCGCCTTCATACGCGAAGTAGACATTGTCGAACACCACGTCGCCCTTGATCCGGGGCAGCTCCACAGCGTCCGGACGCTCCTTGATCGACACTTCCGTGTCGAGCAGTCGGAATATGCGCTCGCCCCCCGCCATTGCCCTTTGGAGCACCCGGTAGACCTGGCTCAGGTTGCGGATCGGTCCGAAGAACTGACCCACGTATGCGATGAAGGCGATCAAGGTCCCGAACGACAGGCTGCCGTTGGCGACCTGGAGTCCCCCGTACCACAGCACCGCGACGGTTCCTATCACCGAAGTCAGGTCGACGCAGGGCCAGAAGAACGAGAAGAGGTATATGACTCTCATCGCAGCGTCGTACACCGCCCGGCTAACCTTGTCGAACCGCCTCAGGTTCTCGTCCTCTCTGCAGAACGCCTGAACGACTCTGACACCGGATATGTTCTCCTGCAGGTAAGCGTTCATCTCAGAGACCTTGGTGCGCTCGTCCCGCTCTGATCGAGTTATCTTGCTGCGGAATCCGGTCACCAGGTATCCCAGTACCGGCAGGACTGCGAAGCAAAGCAGAGCCAATCGAAGGTCGAGCCTCATCATGATCACCATGATCCCGATCAGCATGAGGCTCTCGCTCACAACGTTGACGATTCCGCTCGTGAGCAGCTCATTTAGCCGGTCAACATCACTGGTAAACCGTGTTATAGTCTTCCCCACCGGCACCTTGTCGTAGTAGTCGAAAGACAGGCGCATCAGGTGCTCGAACAGATCTCGCCTGATCGAGTGAACAACCCTCTGCCCAATCCACGACATCGTGTAGATGCGCCAGTACGAGATGAACCAGTTGGTGCCCAGCACCAACAGCCATGCCAGCATGATGAGGTCAAGCCCGCGCATGTTGCCCACCATGATGTAGTCGTCGACAGCCATGCGGGTGATCAGCGGGCCGACCAGCGAGATTGCTGAAGCCGATAGCACGAGCACGATTGCCAGGACCAGCTGCTTGGTACAGGGACGAAGGTAACCCAGCAGCCTTCGGGCAATCGCGGGATCAAAGCCTCTTGTCTGCGGTTCCTCGTCATGGAAAGACATTAGACCACCATCCCTTCGCCCGATGCTTCGATCGATGATAGATCGCTTCCGGTTTGAGCCGCATGCAATCTGCTGTAGAAGCCGTCTCTGGCCATGAGCTCCTCGTGAGTGCCTAGCTCGACAATTCTGCCGTCTTTCAGCACCACTATTCTATCGGCGTACCTCACGCTCGACACCTTCTGCGATATGATAATCGTCGTCCTGCCCTTGGCGATCTCGCGGAGCGACTCCTGGATAGCAGACTCTGTCTCCGCGTCCACGCTTGCAGTGGAATCGTCCAAAATCAGTATCTTGGGATCGGTCGCTATCGCTCTCGCAATGGCTACCCTCTGCCGCTGCCCGCCCGAAAGCCCTATTCCGCGCTCCCCAACAACCGTCTCGTACCTCTGAGGCAGCGTCTCCACGAAGTCGTGTATCTGTGCGGCTTTCGCTGCTTCGATCACTCTTTCCAAATCCATATTTGGATCATGGTAAGCTATGTTCTCTCGAATGGATGCCGAGAACAGGAACGTGTCCTGGGGCACGATGCCTACGTGGCTGCGGAGCGACTTCAGCTCGGCATTTCGCACGTCTACGCCATCCACCAGTATGGTTCCTGAGTCGGCATCGTAGAACCTCGGTATCAGCGCTCCAACCGTGCTCTTGCCTGATCCAGTCATGCCGAGAACCCCGATGGTCTCTCCCGGCTCTATCTCCAGGGTGAAGTGATCCAGGACCTTTTCGCCTGAGTCGTAGCTGAAGGTGACATCGTCGAAATGGACTCGTCCTGTGATTCTCTGAAGCGGCGTGGATCCCCGACTATCGGAGATGCGTCTCCTCTCATCCAGTACCTCAAAGACGCGCTGGCTGCCAGCGATCCCTCTCTGGAACATGCCGATCACCCAACCCATGCTCCTGACGGGCCAGATGAGCATCCATAGATAGCTCAGAAAGGCGGTGATGTCGCCGGCCGTCAGCGCTCCGCTCATATAAAGACGTCCGCCGTACCAGATAACGCCGACCCCACCCAGAGAAGCGAGGAAGTCCATCGCCGGGTGGTAGAAGGCGTTTATCTTGGCGGCCTGAAGGTTCTTCGCAAGAATCCCGTCGTTCTCTTTCCCAAACTGTGCGCGCTCATGGTCTTCCTGAGCAAACGCCTTTACGACACGAATGCCCGATACGCTCTCCTGCACCTTTGCAGTCATGCTTGCGATCTGGTCCTGAATGGCCCTGAAGACAGGTCCCGACCGCGCAGAATATCTAACTGCAGCCACGAGCAGCAATGGCATTGACATGAGGCACGCCAGGGCATATGACGGGTTGCAGTACACCATCCACCCAACCACGAGCAATATCATGAGCAGGCAATATACCAGTTGGACTATGCCGAAGCCGGCTAGCTCCCTCATGGCCTGGACATCGCTCGTCACTCTCGACATCAGGTCACCAGTGCGCGCCTTGTTATGAAAGGAGAAATCCAGGCGCTGCACATGGTCATACAGATCTCGCCGGATTTTGAGCGACACTGTCTCTGCAGTCTTCTCAAACAGGTAGATCTCTACGAAGACCACAACCGATCTGATAAGCCCCCAGACGAGATACAGCAAGGATTGGCTGAACAAGTACGACCTGACAAACGAGAGGTCGCTCGTGCTCTCGACAACCGTGTCAACTATCGCCCTCGACAACTGGGGCAGGTAGACGTTGAGTACGACCTCGACGCCGATCAGGAAAAGCGTCACAACGTACAAGTGCCATTGGTGTTTCGCATAGGCTTTGAAGAGCCGGGCCAGGACTCTCATGTCAGGGCACCTCCGGAGTCTTCGCGACGTATCCGCCGCACTACCTAGGCTATCATAGGCAGCGCCGTACGATCAAGGCTGCGAACTCATGGGAAACGTTCTTTCTCCCGAGAAGACAAATGTCTGAGGCTTCCACACAGCATTGGACGTACCCAGAAGGAATATACATTTTCCAAGGCACGGAAAGAACTCGTAGGGGTGGATCGGGTGCGATTGGTAATCGTGATCGTCTCCAGACGTCTGGTCCGAGCCATGGTCGCACTGATGATACTAACCGCACTGCTCCCGGGTGCATTCACAGGGCTGGCTACGGTTGTAAACGGGCGCCTGCTTCGCCCGCGAGTCGACGTCGTGATCGATCCCGGCCACGGGGGGGTCGATCCCGGCGCAAACGATCACGACACGCTCGAAAAGGACATCACACTCGCGATCTCTCTGAAGATGCGCGACATGCTGGTGCGGTACGGTATGTCGGTCGGTCTGACGCGCGACTCCGATACCGACTGCAGCGGGTGGGCCCAGCTTCGAACCGGCAGACACCAAGCTGACCTGAATGCGAGAGCGCGCACCATGAACCTCGGTCGAGTCGCGATCAGCGTCCATGTGAACACGAGTACCGACCCAAACCAGCGAGGCGCGATGGTGCTCTACGCCTCTGGGTCGGATCAAGGCCTCCGGTTGGCCGGAGCCGTCCTGTCACAGCTGTCACAGGTCACCGAGCTGAACCACAAGAGTCCGGTGCCCAGGACCAATCTTCTGGTGCTGACGGCGACCGACGTACCTGCGGTGCTGGTCGAAATCGGGTTCCTCTCGAACCCCACAGACAAGAACAACATGAAGGACCCTGCGTTTCAGGAGCGCCTGGCGTCCGCCATTGCAAGAGCGGTGATCGATTATCTATCCGCTCCGGCTGAGCGAGAGACCGGACCGGTGCAGGCGTCGGGCCTTCGCGATCGGCCACCAGCCCTCTCCGTTTGAGGAAAGCCCTGACCGCCCAGGCGTCGGGCCTCCGGCGGTCGGCTATCCGCCACCGCAGTTGACGAGAAGCCCCGACCGCCCAGGCACTGACTCCGACGATCAACTACTTCCCGCCTCCGACTACAGCGGCAAAAGTGACGCCGAACTGACGCGCCTTCTCCAAGTCCTCCTTGGACGGCACCAGCATTGCTCTGGGTCCTCCCTGGATCACCTTGAAGTTCAGCATCTCCAGGCGCTTCTCTATGTTGCCGACAGCCTCACCGCTCCAACCGTACGACCCGTACGCCGCGGCCGGCATCCCTCTGAAGGAGACTGCAGGGACTATACCGAGGAGACCCCAGACCACGCTGACTGCATCTCTGTTGAACGTAGGTGATCCGACCAGAAACCCGTCTGCAGCCTCGAGCGCAGAAACCACAGCCGCCGGGTCCGCCGACTGGAGGTCAAAGCGCTCGATGTCGAACTCGCCTGCACTCCTCAGGCCATCGAGAAGTGCGTCTCCCAAGAGCCGCGTGTTCCCATAGGCCGAGCACTCGGCTACGACTACCTTCTTTCGGCTGCGCGTTCCCCTCTCTGCCGCTACCTTGGACCAGTCATAATAGCGCCGCACAAACTCGTCGATGTCGTGATCAAGTACCGGCCCATGACTGGGCGCCACCATGTCTATCTCCAGCGACTTGATCTTGTCGAGCGCCTGCAGAACATATGGTTTGAACGGTGACATTATTGCATCGTAGTAGTACCTGAACGACGCATCGTGGTCGGCAGACCGCGACAGCCCTAGATTCCCGTTCCAGAAGTGCGCTCCGAGGAAGTCACAGGTGAAGAGGATCTTGTCTGACGGACTGTACGTAAAGATGGTGTCGGGCCAGTGCAGGAAAGGTGCAGAGATGAACCTCAAGCGGCGGCTGCCGAGGTCAATCTCGTCTCCGTCCTTGACTGCCATCGATCTGAACTTGCAGTTGCAGATCTGTTCCGCCAGAGTGATGGCACTCCTGCTGCCGACGACTGTAGCGTTCGGAGCGCATGCCAGCATCTCCGGCAGGCACCCGCTGTGATCGGGCTCTGTGTGTTGCAACACTATGTAGTCGATCTTTGACGGGTCGACCAGCGACCGGAGGCTTTGCTCATACTGCTGCCAGCGGCCGGTCTTCACTATGTCTATCACTGCTACCTTGGCGTCTTTGATCAAGTACGAGTTGTAGCTTGTGCCAAATGGTGTCCGCATGACTACATCGAACACCCTCAAATCAGGATTGGGAGTACCCAACCAGTATACGTCGTTGCGAATCGGAGTAGGCTGCTGCACTGCACTTCCCTCCAGTCGTAGACTGCGGACACGCCTCTAACCGTAGCCCTGCGGATCCTTCGGTCGTGAATCCTGCTCATCTCCCAGTCGAGGGCTCCACACATCCGTCAGTCGTCAGCTCAGCACATCCCATAATGTTGGCCGAGCTATGACAATACTAATGTACAGCACGTTCCGCACTGCAGTCAAACAAATGATCGCTTTCGCCAAGATCTGAAGGAATTAGCAGGCGGCAAGTAGAATAAGATGTCACTGACCCCGGATGGCTACACAGAGGGGAGTAGCAGGCAACAAACGTTGCGCCAGCACCCGTCATCACAGCTCGCACTGCCGAGCTCGGGTCTGGCACCGGACAACGGACTGCAAGACCTTTGTCGGTCGCTCGTTCGTCGACAAAGGTCTTTTCATTGCCTCGAACTAGGGCCTTGACCAAAGGCGATCGCGGCGACGCTCAGCATGCCCGGATCGCGGAAAGGATAGGAGGGGTTGTTCAGTGAGCGGTGCACTAGTCTATCTGGCGTTTGTGCTTGGTCTCGTCATGGTGATCAGAGGAGCGGACTGGTTCGTAGAAGCGGCGGTGTGGATCGCTAGGCGGACGGGGATATCCGAAGTGATCGTCGGCGCGACCATTGTGAGTGTCGGCACAACCCTGCCTGAGGTGTCCGTGTCGACGTACTCCTCGTGGGTCGGTTCACCTGACGTCGCCCTCGGGAATGCGATAGGCTCCTGCATATGCAACATAGCCCTGATCTTCGCTATCAGCATCGCAGTCAGGGCGATTCCGATACGGAGCGACTCGTTCTACGCAAAAGGCATCATTATGCTGGCCGCCGCAGTTGTTGTCACAGTGCTCTCAATGGACGGTACCTTGAGCAGGCTCGACGGTTTCATCCTCTTGGGCGTTCTGGTCGCAAACATCATCTATGTGGTCATGACGGAGCTGTCGTCTTCTCAGAGAGAGGCAGAACACCACGTCTCTTCGGCTGAACCAGAGGCCTCATCGGCCCGGCGGCTGTTCCCCTTGAGCACGATGGGTCAGGTGGCGCAGTTTGTAATGGGTGCCGCAACAGTGGCCGTAGGAAGCCGGTTCCTCGTGACATCCGCCACAACGATTGCAGAGATGCTGGGCATCTCAGAAAAGGTGATTGGGCTCACGATCGTCTCAGTGGGCACATCTTTGCCTGAGCTCGCCACTGCTATCACTTCGCTGATCAAAGGTCATCAGTCTCTCTCAGCCGGCAACATCCTTGGTGCGAACTTCATTGACCTCACAGCAGTGCTCGGGTTCGCGTCAGTAGTGAATCCGATCACCGTGGGTAGCGGGTTCATCATGCTGGACTTCCCGGTGATGCTCGTGGTCATGGGTGCGCTCATGTTGTTCGCTGTGACAAGGCGCACGCTCGCGAGATGGGAAGGATTCATTCTATTGGCGATGTATGCAGCGTATCTCGGGGTGCTGTTCATATACGGGTGACCGCCGAGAAATGACCGCTGCGGGCTGGCGGCTGCACATCTGGACTCATGATGAAGCTGCATCTCTTGCGATCCTTGTCAGCGCCTCGGCCAGCGAACCCACAAGCTCGAGCGGCACAGAGATCCCTCGTTTGCTTGGCTGCCACCTATCGTCCTTGTCTTGCCAGAACAGCCTGATGTCAACCAGTCTCATGTCGCGTCGCTTGACCTCGCGGATTCGAATGCGCTCGCTACCCTTCTGCAGGTCGCCGAGAATCCTCTCGCTATCCCAGAATCCGGGCATGTCTTGCACCTCCACAGGAAAATCAGAACTCCCTAACCATATTCTAGGCTGACATGACCGGCCAGACAATCGCCCGTTGAGGATGATTATTGGGTGATTAAAGAAGAAGCCGGGGACCTGCCTCACCCCGGCTCCAATTCATCCCTATCCAGCTCAATAACACACGCTTCCCGAGCGAACCCGGGTTATCTGCCATTGAACCTCCGATTCTGGAAGCACTCGCGGCAGTACACCGGTCTGTCGCCGGTAGGCTGGAACGGCACTTCACACTCCGCTCCGCACTCTGCGCACACAGCCTTGTGCATCTGCCTTATGCCTCCGCCTGCCCCCCGCTGCGCCTTGCGAGTCGAGCGGCACGCTTTGCACCTAGTGGGCTCGTTCTCAAACCCCTTCTCAGCGTAGAACTCCTGCTCGCCTACAGTAAAGATGAATTCCTCTCCGCAGTCCTTGCAAACCAGGGTCTTGTCTTGAAACATGAGACAACCTCCTAATGGAACTCAGCCCTATCCGGACTTACTCTAGTCTTATTCCATCGGGCTTCGTTTGGAGGCAGCATGCCAAGTCTGCCGAAGCAAGAACCTGTTGTCCCAAGCGACCCTAGGATTAGGACTATGCTAGTATTGTACCACATCCAACCAGAAATGCAACGACGAGTAGATTCACACCATATCTGG
>JAAYAB010000275.1 GCA_012719595.1 Bacillota bacterium | reverse complement strand
TCCTCCTCCTGATACGTCATCCTGGTCACGGTGTGGATTCCAGATTCTGCGGCAAATCCCTTCCAGCGAGTGCGCACCGGAGGGTGTGTAGCCCGACGGATAGCCCGAGCCTGTCCTTGAGAAGCGCATCGGGGCAGGGCGCCAACGTCTAGACGGAAAGAAGGAATAAGGGCCCGATTCAGGAATACTACCTGTAATGGAAGCATATGGCGAACTGAAAGGAGGCTTCCGCGATGAGACGTGTGCACAGGGTTTGGGGAGTTCTCGCGCTCACCGCCTTCATACTCCTCTCAGTGGCGGCTGGCGCAGCGAGCTCCGAGAGTGCAGAAGGATCTATGGTTGGGCTGCAACGTACGGCACTTACGCTGGAGCAGCAGAGTCTCGCAGATAGGATCGCTCGTCCGATCGGAGATGTAGCGCTGTTCGATGTCTACATCCCTGAGGAAGAAGACGGCATCGCTCTCTGGGTACAGGAGTATCGACGCGGCGAAGCCGTGTCGGGAGGCGGCCGATTGATATCGACTGCACAGCACGCATGGGCACTCAGTGGGGCTGGCGACGACGGCACCTACAAAGGTCAGATCTCTGTCTGGATCAGCGAATTCATGCTAGACGGGAGAAGCTACCTAAGGTTTGCCCTAAGTCTCGGAGATTCGTCGTTCAGCCTCGACAGAGAACTCACCGGGCTTGATCAGAGCTTCCGTGCATTCAGAAGCCAGCCCGCTTCACTCGAGATGCTGAAGGCCGGGCCGGTTCCACTGGCGGTGTTTGGAGCCTACAAGAAAGCGGAGCATTCAGGTTCGACAAGCGAAGCAGCGAAGGTGTTCCTCACGAGCAACTGGCAAACCTCGAAGGAAGCCGTTGAGAGAAGAATTGCCGAGCACGACTGCGCATTGGTAGTCTACATTGAGCTATTCGGACCGGACGACTGGGAACTGAGGCGTGCACTAAGACCGCTGCCCGAGCCTCCGGCCAAGAGCGAGGAGTGAGGCCAGCCGGCCCCGACTGGCCTCTGACTGCGCTCTGACGCGCTTCCGGCTTCCGCCTCGTTCTTATTGAAGACACCTCTCCGATGCAGGGCAGATTACGTGAGTTCCGCCCGTGGCTCTTGTCCTGTTCATGGATGTCATTACCGATCCGGGTTTTGCGATTTGGGATGCAGGGCAAACCGTAGCCTGCCCTGCATCCACGAGTCGTCATAGGAGGTATCCGCCTTACTCAACAGTAACGGTGGTGCTCAGAGTGCCGATGGTGACTGCGTGCTCGCCAGGAGTGTCAAACACCAGATCCATCGCAACCACACGCCAGCTCCCACCGTTCACCGCCATCAGCTTCTCGGCGATGACCTTGTCGCCGTCGTAGGCCTTGACCATTGTCATATCGTCTCCGCCGTTGTTCCACAGCAGGAAATGCACAGTGTAGGGCTCGCCGACCTTCGCGACCGCAGGCACAGCCGCAGTCCGCAGCGATGTGCGGCCGCGGCTGTCAACTACTTCTCTCTCTTCAGCGGTGGTCGGCACAACCAACGTTTCATACACGAAGTCGCCCTTCTCGCCGTAGCGCATGCCGTACTTGTAGCAGATCAATGGGTCGCCCCAGTTCTCTGGGACGGTGTGCGTCGGACTAGTCTTCATTGTCGCCTGCAGCAGTAGGCGCACCCATGTGCTCGCACCTTGATCTCCAGCCAGGTCTTTCCACTGCGTAGCGTCCATCTCTGCGCTGCGGGTGAGTTCCTTCACAATCATTCCGCTAGGCTGACGCACGCCGAACAGCAGGTCTGCATAGACCCATGGCTCCGTGGTGTGAATAATACCAGGCAACGAAGCGCCATGGTCAGGTCTCTGGCGGAAGCTCAGGTACATCAACGCGTCGGAGTTACTGATAGCCCATTCGTCTGGATCAAGGCAATTGAGGGTCATCACTACTGGTTTACCGGCCAACTGTGCGTCCTCGACGAACACTTCCGCGATGTCATCGATTCTCGAGAAATCGCCGACAACGACATCAGCCTCTTCCATGGTCTTTACAACGGTACCGTAGTTGGCGATATACTTCGCGTACTGCTTGGCCAGGTCCTCGCTCGTAGCAGTCACATATACCTTCGTTCCCTGCTTAAGAGGCAGCAGGCTGTCTTCGTTCTTGACCAGAACTGCAGAGGCGGCCTGCATAGCTTCGCCGAGGGCTACGTCATAGAGGTTGCGGACAGCCTTCAATTCCTCGTTAGTGGTGATATTGCGCGGCGCGGCCAAGTACTCGTCCAGGGTATTGAGAGGCTTGCCCGTGTAGGTACTGTTGGCGCACAGCGCAATGGCTTCAGCTGCATCGCAGTACGGATTCTCAAAGAGGCCCTTCTCGAATTTAAACTGCAGGATGCGGGTGGCCGCGCGGTCCACAAGCGCCTTGTCGATGTCGCCTTCTCTGACTCCGTTGATAATGCAATCAGGGTAGTTCGCCATGGGTCTTGCGGCGACATCTTCACCGAAGAGAGTAACCACAGTCCCAAAAATGTCAACGCCGTTCTCAAGCATCATCCCATACAGCTGACGGCCGTCCAAAGCTGAGAGATCAACGCCCTCAGACGTCACGCCCGTCACAAGAGTCTGTCTTCCCAAGGCCCACCAGTCGGTAATAACTATCCCGTCGAATCCCAGGGTGTCGCGCAGATAACTCATGGTTGCCTTGTCGTATTCCACCGGGACGTTGTTGCTCAAGCCCTTAGCGCCGGAATTGGTCATGATCCAGGGGGTACCTGCCTCAATGGCAGCCTTCCACCCTTCCATCCAGTTGACCACGTTTTGTGCGACACTGCGGGCGTTCTCGAAAGAGCTATCGCCGCCGCGGGCTATGAAGTGCTTCGTGCAGGTAGCCAAGCCGTTTTCGTTGAGTGTACCGACTTCGAGTGCAGTCATCTTCGCGATGTACTCAGGGTCTTCACCGTTGAAGGAGCCAATCTCGTTGCCGTACGGCTCAAGCGTTACGTGAACGCCGACTGCCTCCATCGACTGCGCGTAGCGCTTAAGCAGCGCCTTAGCCAGCTCGGGGCTATTGGCAACACCGAAGGCATCGTGGGGTTTGTCGATGAAACCGCCCCATGCGTTATACTCGCGATCGCAGACAAAGGTCATCGGAATGCCGAGGCGGGTCTCTTCGCACATCTTCTGAATCTCGTTGTGGACAAACACCTGCTCTTCTGGCGTCCCGTTCGCGTTGTCCAGGAAGCAGCGGTTGTGGAACACATTGATGTAGTACCAAGCGGAGTATCCGCTGGAGTAAGGCTCATCCTGAGGCGGAGTGAAGGGGCAGTCCTGCCGGTACAGGTAGTTGTAGGTGACCGGATAGGTACCCGAGAACTGACCAGCCGTATTGTTGCAGAACAGCAGACCAACCTCTTCTTCCAGCGTCATCTGCGAGAGCAAGTCAGCGATACGGTCATCCACGTCAGCACGCCAGTCCTCGTACACATCAAGCTTGCCGTTGTTGTTCAAGTCCCTGAACTGCAGTCCGTCGACAATCAAAATCGGTTTCACTCTAGCTTCGATTGGGACCTGCTCTACAGCTAGAACGCCACTCGTCATGCAGACGGCCAGTACTACCAGTGTGACCAACGCAGCACAGATACGCTTACTCACTGAAAGCCCTCCTTTTCTGTGCACTGACGATTCTGACACTGATGCCTCCATGCATCACTGCTTCTGGTCCGACTAATCACCCCTTTCCATGCGCAGCATATCAAGATGTAGAACCGAAGAAGCTAGCAAGGGCAGCCGCCAAGTCTCTATACCCTAGCCGATCCTTTCCTCAGTCACAGGGTCGAATATGTGTATCCTCGCAGGGTCGACCGTGAGCGACAGGCTGGCACCTACCTCGTCCTCTGCCATCTCAGTGAGCTTCGCCACCATCATGTGTTCTCCGATAGCTAAGTACACGAGTACCGCGTCTCCGAGGGGCTCGACTACCTCAACCCTGCCGTCAAGGCTGAAAGGGCCGGATTCCCGGGCTATCTGGAAGTCCGCCGGCCTTATACCGACTATCACCTCATCCCGCCCAGATGCGAGCAGGCAAGCGGCAGTCTTCTGCGGAACGGGTAAACTGAGGCAATTCGAGCTCAAGAGCAGTCCGCTACCATCTGCTTGCCTCCTTACTGAACACCGCGTCAGGTTGATCTGGGGCGTCCCAACGAAGCCAGCTACAAAAAGGTTCTTTGGCTCTGAATAGAGCTCCCGTGGGGTTCCCTCCTGCAGCACACGGCCGTCTTTCATCAGCACAATTCTGTCTGCCAGGGTCATCGCCTCTGTCTGATCATGGGTCACATAGACAGTGGTGACCCCCAAGCTCAACTGGAGCTTCCTCAGTTCGTACCTCACTTGGTCCCTGAGCTTGGCATCGAGGTTTCCCAGTGGCTCATCAAGCAAAAACACCTGAGGGTCTCGGACGAGCGCCCTGCCCAGTGCTACCCTCTGGCGCTGGCCTCCGCTCAGCTCAGCTGGCTTCCGGTCCAGCAGCCCTTCGATGCCCAGCATCTGGGCAGTCTGTTCGACCTTGGCCTGAATCTCTGACCTAGCCTTGTTCATGGTCTCAAGTGCAAAGGAAAGATTGCCCCTCACGGTCATGTTCGGGTACAGAGCATACTCCTGAAACACCATCGCGATATTGCGCTCTTGAGGGCGCAGGAATACTCGCTTCTCTGCGGATGTAACCACGTTCTCTCCTATTCTGATCTCTCCTGAGTCAGGCTTGATTAGGCCCGCAATGCAGTGCAGCACGGTGGTTTTCCCGCACCCAGATGGGCCCAGCAGCACGCAGAATTCGCCGTCCTCGATGCGTAGATTGAAGTCGCTGAGCGCCAGAGTCTTCCCGTTGTTGTAGGCCACTCGCATATCGCTTATGGTGATTGATGGCATGCCTTACACCTTCCTAACTTGCTGCTTAGTTGGTGACGCCTCCAAAGCGGTCCATGATGAGTCCGGCTCCCGCATCGTACAAAGGATCCTCGATGTCGCCGGGGAGGTCTTCTCTCTGAGCAAGGACCTGTTCCATCGATCGCGGGATCTGGAACGGAAGCTTGCCTGTAATCGGTGTTTCACCAAACAGAGCTGCGGCAATCGCTTCCGCTCCACTGGTAACGCCGGGCCGGTATGCCACGAGCACTGCGTCTGACAGTTCGACCAGCTCCGTCATTACGTACGGTCTTCCCATCAGGACTACAGTGATCACAGGGATCCCTGTCTCTCGCAGCGCGCGGACAATGCTAATCTGCTGCTCAGGGAACTCGAGAGTGGCATACCCCCAGCTAGGTTCATGAGTACCTGCCTTCTCACCGACGACTGCCACTGCCACGCAGTCGGTCGTATCGAGACTGGCAATCGCAGCCACGTCATCTCCGACATAGACCACCTCGTCGGCTCCTGCCCGCTGCCTCAGAACATCCAAGATGCTCGGGCAGGGGTGACCTGCCACCTTCCAGCCGCTGCTCAGCGCATCAACATCCTCCGCAAGCGTGCCAGCAACTACAATCCGCTTTCCGTCCAGAGCTGACACACCTTCAGACTTGAGGAGCGTCAGCGACTTGGACGCGGCCTCAAAAGCAAGCGCCCTGTGCGATTCCGCACCCACGATTTCAGGTTCCGCATCCACGTCGACGTATGGGTTTTCAAAGAGACCCATCATGAACTTTGCCAACAGAATACGGCGAACCCGGTCATCGAGATCTTCAGCAGGTATGCCTTCTGCCAGCCTCGCCACCTCACGCTGTCCGGCGCCTCCGAGCACGTCAGCTCCGGCCAGTGCTGCATCCAGATGCTTCATGCCCCAGTCGGTCTGAATGATTCCTTGGAAACCCATCTGGTTTCGCAGGAGGTCAGTCATGACCACTCTCGATTCGTGTGCATACCTCTCTGCTGCATCGCCCCCAAGGAACGGTACCTTGCTGTAGCCATACGGCATAATCGATCCTGTTCCGGCCCTGATGGCTGCTTCGAACACTGAGAGATGCAGCGGCAGAGACGTCTCATCAAACACGAGCGGACTGCCGTCCTTTCCGTTCTGCTGTGGACCGGAGCCTGGGAAGTGCTTCACACAAGCAAGGACCGAACTGGGACCGAGCACAGACCCATCCTGAAGCCCCTGAACTGCAGCAGCAACCATCTCCGCAACAATGACAGCATCCTCACCGAAACACTCCTGGAACCGTCCCCATCTCGGCTCCGTCGCAAGATCGGCAATTGGTGACAGACTCATTCGAACCCCGATTGCGAGCATTTCCTCCCGCTGCATCTCGGCCAGCCTTCTGACCAAATCGACGTCGCGCGTGGCCGCCAGCCCGATCTGGTCCGGGAACACCGTTGCGCCTCGGACCCAGCTAGCCCCCATTACCGAGTCCATGCTGAGAATCGCAGGAATGCCGAGCCGAGACGCCTCGCACCATTCCTGGATCTGGTTTGCAGCGGCCGCAGCGTCGGCCGGTCCGTCCGCCATGTATGTGTATACCAGGGCAAACCCAACCCCGAGGTCCTTAAACCACGTATCCCTTACAGTCGCCAGAGTCAGATGAATCATCTGGGCTGCCTTCTCGTCCGGCGTCATCAGCCTCAACAGGTCATCCGCTCGCTCGGACGCGGGCAACCGCCAATCCTCATACGCGTCTAGGATCCCATTCCCGTTCAGGTCCTTGAACCTGAATCCATCAATCGTCAGTATAGGCGCGCTCGTGCTGACTACGGTGGGCTGAGACACAGTCTCGGGAAGCTTCTCATCACCCATGCCGCACTCAGATACAAGAAGAACGGCAAGGAGCACTAAGCTGACAACTGCTCCCAAGCTAAGTTTCTGTCTGTCGAAGGACCGATGCATGGCGACTCCTCCCTGCGCAACAGAGTGCAGTCTCTGGCAATCGTAAGACCGACTGTGGCTCGGCAGGCTGATACGCAAATCCGGCCTGCCTGTGCAAGCGTCACGAAGCGGTCACTGCCCCAGCCATGTACCCGCGAATCAGGTATTTGCCCATAGCTATGTACAGGATCAGCACCGGCAGGGCCAGCCACATTGACCCTGCCATCTGGACATTCCACTCGGCTGCCAGCGTGCCCATCATGTTGTTAAGAGCAATGGTCGCAGGCATCGAGTCTGGTCCGCCGATAATCAGTCCAAAAAGCATCTCGTTCCAAATCGATGTGAACTGGAATACAAGAACAGTGACAGTCGCAATCTTGGTACTCGGAAGCACGATCTTTGTGTAAATGCGCCACGGCCCATTCCCATCCATCATGGCTTGCTTGATCAGGCAATCCGGTACATCTCCGTAAAAGCCGCGAAACATCAGAGCACACATGGGTATTCCATAGGCTGTATGAACAAGTATCAAGCCTGGAATTGTATTGTACAGACCAAGTGCTCGTATCGTCTGGAAAAGCGGCACCAGGATCGCCTGGTACGGCAGGAATATTGCGCTCACGAGGAGCGTAAAGATCAGATTGTCATACCTGAACCTGTACTTCGCAAATGCATACCCGCATATCGAGCCCAAGAACACCGATCCAAGGGTGCCGCCGACAGTGATCAGCACACTGTTAAGAAGAGGCCTCTTCAGCTGCGCAAAGGCTTCTAGGTACGGCGAGAAAGTCGGACTCGACGGAAAGGCCAGAGGATTGGTGATTGCCACTTCTCTCGCCTGCTTCAGCGATGTAGTCAAAGCCCCCCAGAATGGCAGCAGGTAAAACACTGCGAAAAGAAGGAGCAAAGCGTAGAACAGGACATACAGGACTCGAGTAGATGCAGAACCATTGGCGCTACTATCCATTGCTGAACCCCTTCCGTTTCCGCACAACCCAGACGCTGTCGCTCGAGTCTTCACAGTTCCTACCTCCTGTAGCTCCTGTACGTCAACGGCATCACAAGTAGGAGTACAAGTACGAGCAGAACGTTGCCGATGGCTGCACCATAGGGAAAGCGGGAAGACATGAATGTCTCCTTGTACATCTGGATCGGCAACGTGTGGGACGAATACCCAGGACCTCCGCCTGTTAGCACCCATATGAAGTCAAACGAACGAAGGGCGAACATGGCGATAATGACTACCGATGTGGTCAGCGCGCCTTTCAGTTGGGGAAGTACCAAACGCCGGTAGATCTTGAACTGAGACGCTCCATCAAGTCTCGCAGCGTTGATCTGGCTCTGAGGCACAGACTTGATGCCGGCGAGAAAAATCAAGGCCACATAACCTGAGAATTGCCAGACAAGTGCAAGTATTATCGAGGGCATGACGGTCTGCTGGCTCGTGTGCCAGAACCCGGTCAGAGACTCGAGCCCGATCAATCTCAGGAGCGAGTTCAAGATTCCGCTGGACGGGTTGTACATCCACGCCCAAATAGTGCCCGTGACAACGAAGGAAAGGGCAAAGGGAAGCAGGAACAGGTTTCGAAACAGGTTAGTGCCCTTCAACCCCTGGTCCATTATCAAGGCGAGGACCAGTCCCAGGACGATGCAGATCGGGATAATGGTAAACAACAGAAGGGTGTTCCGCAGCGAGATCCAGAAGGTTGAGTCGCCGATCATCCTGATGTATGCGCCGAACCCTCCAAACCCGTAGCTGGCGTTGAGTCCACGCCAGTCTGACACGGACACCCACAGGTTCCACCCTATTCCAACATACACGAAGTAGAAAACCAGGCCGAGCGGAATCACCAGCAGCAACAATGGATTCCTCTTCAAGAAGCCTACCACGGGTCTTCTCCTCTCCCTCTGCCCCGTAGTGCGGTGGGCTCGGCCTCGGCGTCTGTCGGCCGAAACCCACCGCAGGAAAGCAAGTCTCTAGTAACTCAAGCCATATCCGAAGTCGAAAAGCGGATCCTCGATGTCAAACGGCAAGTCGCTTCTCTGGGACAGGACCTGGGACATCGACCTTGGCAGCTGAACCGGCAGCTTTCCGCTGGGGTTGTAGTCCCCGAACAGCACCTCAGCTATGGCCTTGCCGCCCTGAGTTCCAGGATAATATGCGCACAGAATCGCTTCGGCGTTCTCATCGCACCAAGTGAGGATGTAGGGCCTTCCCATCATCACCACGACCACCATGGGCGTTCCGGTCTCGTCGATGGCTCTGAGCAGCTCTGCCTGGGAACTGGTTAACTCAAGCGTGCTTGCTCCCCATGGAGGGCTGTGCATATAGGAAGGTTCGCCCACTACGACAATCGCTACGTCGCATATCCTGGCCAGCTCAGCCGCGACTGACGGGTTCTCAGCTTCATACATCACTGTACCGACGACACCGATGCGCTCACGAATCGCGTCAACAATGGTGATGCCGTCCTGCTTGCTCGTCCAGCCGCCCGTCAGACTATCCATATCGCCTGCGCGCAGCCCTGCCACCAGAACGCGCCCCCGAGGCTTCAGAGGAAGCAAACCTTCGTTCTTGAGAAGCGTCATGGACTGCCTCGCCGCCTCCAGAGACAACGCCTGATGATCCGGATTCCCGACGAACCGTTCAGCATAGAGAGGATCAACGTAGGGATTCTCAAAGATTCCCAGTTTGAACTTAGCCTCCAGAATTCGTTGAACCGATGCATTGATCGAGTCCTCTGAGATCTTCCCCTCTTCCACGAGATCGACTACTTGGTCGATGAGGCGCATCGACTCACCACCAACGCCATCGACCTTCGCCTCGCCTATGCCGATCCGTATTGCCTCGTCCTGGGTGATCTCATACCCCACGAAGGACGAGCTCTGCTGGATGCCCCAGATCATGCCCCAGTCCGTCTGGATGATACCCTCAAACCCGAGCTCCCCTCTAAGAACTCCCTGCAGCGCCTTTTCCGACCCCAGTGCCGCCATCATGTCGATAGCCAAGGGGATACTGTAGTAAGGCATGACTGCCCCGACGCCACTCTCAATTGCCGCAACAAAAGGCTTTAGGTGGATCTCCAATGTCTCGGCAGTTGCAACTATCGGCGCCATATCGATGCCTTCCATCTGAGGTCCTGCTCCCGGGAAGTGCTTCACGCAGGCCAGGACAGAATCGGTGCTAAGCTCCGTGCCTGCCTGATACGCCTCGACCTGAGCCTTCACCATCGCTGACACCAGGTCAGGATCCTCGCCAAAGGTCTCCATGACCCGGCCCCACCTGGGCTCTGTCGCGATGTCGGCCTCTGGCGACAGCGTCATGCGCACTCCGATTGCTAGGTGCTCCAACCGTACGGCCTCAGTCAGCTGGCGCACTAGGTCGACGTTTCTCGTTGCCGCAAGCCCAAGATTGTGAGGGTGGACCAAGCCGCCGTTGACATAGCTGAGACCATGGACTGAGTCCATGCTGACGACTATCGGGATTCCCAACCGAGATGCTTCGCACCACTCCTGCACCTGGTTCATTGTCTGAGCCGCCGCTCGCGCACTAGGCAGATCCCTTACCAGCACAAACCCGACGTTTCTATTCTGGGCCCAGTCCTTCAGGAAGCTGGGGGCAGAACCGTCTGCCTTGGGGATGAACGTGGGATGCTGCATCTGCGCTACTTTTTCGTTGAGCGTCATCAAGGATACCAGGTTGGCTGCGCGCTCCTCCGCCGACAACCTCCAGTCCTCATACGGGTCAAGGACTCCATTTGAGTTCAGATCTTTGAACTGAAGTCCGTCTTGCTGGATCAGGGGCTTTACTCTAGCGACGACAGCCGATTCCTGAGCCGCGTGGCCTGGGACGACCATGATGATGAGCTGAAGCACTACTAGCTGGGCCAGGATCAGCCACAAGAGTGTAGAGCCCGGTCTGTCGTTTGAAAGAACAAGATGAGCTGGAAGCCGTCTATTTGACAATGTCCCACTCTCCTCTCACACCGGCTTCTCTTAGCGCCTGAGTAATCAGCCTGGCGTACCGCTCGGTGTCTGGATTTGAGCTAGTGGCGAAGTCTGAAATCCTGCTGTGAAGGTCTGTTATCGCTTCCCATGGCAGGGAAGTGCCGTGGGTGAAGCTCGGATACACCATGGTCTGCGAATCGATTAACTCATCTCTGAAGCGTCTGGTCAACTCGTCGTAGATCTCCTCGGGAGTATCGATATACGGCGAGACCGACTCCTTGGCTCTGCTGAAGGCTATCTGTGTCTGAGGATCAGAAACCATGTATGCCCAGCGCAGTCCATTCGGCACGTTGCGAGACCCCTGCGGAACCACAAAAGCGTCGATACAGAACCCGAAGTACTCCGAGGTCCCAGGCGCAGCGAAGGCTCCGAAGTCCTCACCGTACGTCCAGCCTTGGGACGTGAAGAACGCCTGTATCCAGGATCCCTGGAGCATCATCGCGTAATCGCCCGCTACAACCCTGCCTGCACCTTCGTACCAGAGACGGGCTGAGTGGTCAGGTGCAACGTAGGACATGAACCTCTTGAACCGATCGAGAACCTCTTTGACTTGCTCTTCAGTTGCCTTTCCGTTGATGAAGTCCTCGTATATCTGAGGATCTGTGCCGATCATCAACGTCTCGAAGACGTGGGTAGCAGGCCAACCCTTTCTGTCTCCAAGGTCCAGTGGATACTTGCCTGCCGGCAGCTTCTGCTTCAGCTCTTCGCACAGTGACCAAAACTCATCCCACGTGACAGGCTCACTAGGAGCAGTAATCCCGTACTGATCGAAGAGCCGTTTGTTGTAGTAGATCATGTTGGTCTTGTGAACTCCTATGGGCACTATGTAATAATGCCCGTCTACCTGGCAGAGCTCTGCAATACCGCTGAGGAGCCTCTCCTCAATGTTCGCATATTCCCATAAACCAGTCAGATCGTAGAGCATTCCGGCATCGAGGTAGGGCTGTAGCTCAAGCCCCGGATGGGCCTGGAAGGTCTCTGGAGAGTTACCGGTTAGGGCTAGAACCTTCACCTTCATGACCATAGCCCCACCAGCTCCACCAGGTATAGCGTTTGAAACCACCTTCAGATCTGGATATCTCTTCTGGAACTCAGCAATTGCGAAGTCTATCGCCTCTTTTTCCCCTCCGGCTGTCCACCAGTGATAGACGTCGAACCTGCCACTCGCTGCGGTATCCTCCAGAATCGATGCAAGATCCATTTGAGCTGCCATGCCTTGTCCCGGCAAGGCGGCAACACCGATCAGCAAAACGACGATGAGGCACCAGGACACCATGTACTTCCTGCTCACAGAGCTGCTCCCCCTATCTGTCCTCTGAAGATCAGCCTTCCCCACTTGCTTGGATCGCTGTCTGCTTCTGCACTCCCGGTCCACGCCATCCTCGCAGTGGCAATACCAGGACACGGGAAGTCAAGGTCAAACATCGAGAGGTCGAATCCTATCTCCACCCCATCGGCGGGCACTAGCACCGGTATCTGATCGTTGCTGAAGTTGGAGAGTGGGATCTTGGCCTCAAAGATGTACCCTCCGTCGATCTCTGCGATCGCGTACTCGTAGCCGTCAAGGATCTGCTCGTCGCCTGCGTCTCCGCGAGTCTCGATACCTCGCTTGTCAGCCACCATCTCCCGGTCAAGGCCCGTGTTGAAAAGGTAATCGTCTATGATCAACGTGAGACGGAAGTCAGTGGAGTCGTAGCTCGATCGATTGGGATCGGCTTCTGGATCTGTTGAGAAGAACAGGACGATCGAGTCTGCCCAGTCAGGCGGGAACCCCTCTCTGTACATGAACGGTGTATCGTCCCGGACTACTGCAGCCAGGTACAGGTTATCCGCATCCCACATCAGGAAAACCTCGGCACTCAGATCAAGAGGATCGGTCCACTGGTTGGCGTCTCGAACCAGCTGGCTCTCGCTGTTGAGAACTACCGCTGATGAAGTGTTCCACTCGCTGAGATCGGCATCGATTGCAACCACCTGCGGCGCCCTCCAGCACGTAACCGTGTAGTCGCTGTACGCGGAGCACGCGTAGCAGCTCCACAGCAAGACCGCAAGAGGCACTGCGATGAGGACCGCCAGCTTTCTCAGCCTTGAAAACCATTTCTGCTCATTTCCCATAGGTCTAGGCCTCCCATCTCACAGATTCGGTGTTGACAGAATGAAGCAGTCGTGGAACCGCAGCCGATCAGACGTTGTCTCAAAATGCCGTGCATCACAGTCCCGACACCGGATCAAGCTCAGGACGGAGGGTAGAATTCCTGCACACCACTCCGACCCGTGGGTATGGCGTCTAGCATATCTGTCTATTCGCATCTTAGCAACCTTCTCTGAAATTAACCTGAAGACCCGCACTGGAAGTTGTAGGCGGATTTGCGGGAGACTCATGGCATGGCCGCTGGGAGCATGGAGGGCTACCTCGGTATCCTGACCTGGAAGGTGGTCTTCTCTCCTACCTTGCTGTCGACACTGATGCTGCCGCCGTATTTCTCGACAACTGACTTGGCGATCGCCAGTCCAAGTCCACTGCCGCCTTCATCTCTGCTCCGCGATTTGCTCACCCTAAACAACCGATCAAACACGCGGTTCAGATTCTCCGGCTCTATGCCTTCTCCGGTGTTCTCCACAGTCAGTACCGTGGCCGCGACAGACTGTGACAACGAAACCGATATCACACCTCCTTCAGGGGTATACTTGATGGCATTGTCTACAAGAACGCTAATCAACCTCGTCATCAGTTCGCCGTGTGCGTTCATGAATACTGCTTCTTGGATATTGGTAATGAGTGTTATCCGTTTCTCCTCAATCAACGCGCCCATGCTCTTTACACATCGGTCTACCAGCGAACTGAGATCCACCTGCTCCAGACCTTCATAGGGATCCCACGCATCGACGCTCTCGAGAAAGAGCATGTCATTGACCAAACGAGTGAGTCTGTTCAACTGGAACTTCATGAAGTCGATCCACTTCTGTTGAGACTCTACGGACTCCGCCCTATGCGATTCCAGGACGGCAAGATTGGTGATAGCAACCGTGAGAGGCGTTCTCAGCTCATGAGCTATATCGGAGAAGAAGCTCATCTGTCTGTCGTACATTGTTTCGATGGGCCGCACCGAGCGATTGGTTAT
>JAAYAB010000313.1 GCA_012719595.1 Bacillota bacterium | reverse complement strand
TGCAAAGATGCGGTTGTATGTCATCATACCACCGGGGAACTTCTCAAATACCTTCACTTAAGTTTTCTCTCAAACCTCTCTACACGTTCCTCGGTCCGGGGCAGACTGGCCGCCCGGGAATCGGTGTCGAACAATGGCGGAAAGAGCCTGTCACGTAGGGTGGGCGCTGGTGCCGGGCCTTCTTGCAAAATGGGTGTCTGTGACGTGGATACGATATCCGATATCGATTTTTCCTTTGCCGCGTGGGTTTATTATCGGTTGGCGCAGTGGGAGTTTCCGGTCGACTGCGGGATGCTTCCGGGAGCAAAATGGATCGAACCGCCTCAACGTGTAGAGAGGATCGACAGAAATCGTTTATAGAGGAGCGTTGATTTCTCATCCGTGGGTACCTGGGCCGGTATCCCGAAGCGCGGGGGTCCACCCGGCCAAGAGCGAATCGGATGGGTGAACGTCCCGCATGCCCGGAGGCAAAAGAGTGTACGTGCCTTGTGTACTTGAAAGTATGCCTCGCTCGCCTCCGGAAAATTATCGGAGGAAAGAGCATGAATGGAAAAGTCAGAACGCGGGCATTCTCCCTGCTCCTGGCGCTGTTGTTTGTGAGTGTGGGTGTGGTGCCGGCGGTGGCTATGGATGCCAATCCTGATTGAGGTGAAGAAATGGAGAGAAAACAGCAATTTCTGTCAGCGTTTGTTATACTCATGCTGACGGTATCGGTTTGTCTGGGATTTGCTTCTGCGAACCCAGTTGCGGATGAGTGTAGCATGACTGTTGAACGTGCAGAACTTACAAGTGACGAGTACACCGCAGCCGTTGAGTACCTCAAATCAAAAGAAAGCGTCATTGATATACGCGGCACTCTACCGGAATTCAAAGATACACAGCATCGACGTACATGGTATAATTTCCTAGATAACCTCACAAGCGACATGTTCGACTCCGTAAAACCCTACCTTTACCCGGATGGTCCCATCATCGGTTTTGGGTATGACATTGAGGGGTATGTCGGAATCGGTGTTGTGGAGGGATATTCTGAGGATAAAACTGATATTGCAGTGAACGAGATATACACAATGCTGAGTGAAGAAGCAAAAAAATCGGGAGTCGGAGATATTCCCATCAAGGTTAGATCTGTCGATCCTGACAGTCTAGTACTTCACAGCGCAAGTGACAGGTTCCGTCCCGTGATTGGGGGGGTGCAGATGCAGGCAGTCTTAGGCAGTTCAACAGGAACCGCAACAATTGGTTGGGCGGCGCGAAACGCTGCTGGAACCCTTGGCTATGTCATTGCTGGACACTGTTCTGACGGTGTCGGGGAAACAATATACCAGCCAAGTGTAAGTGCGTCAAATGCCGTTGGTACAGTGGCTGCTGATACCCATTGGCCAAGTCAGAGTTCATATGCAGATGCAGCTTGGGTTCCCTACAGTAATGTTGCGGCAAAAATCTATGGTAGTGGAGGGGTACAACAAACCGTGAAAGGTTACTATACTGACTGTGGAATAGGGTTGCCCGTTTACAAATCAGGAATTACTACGGGCACAACATCAGGAGCAACCATAAGGAAGGATATTGTATTTAACGGCGATACAAAGAAATATTTATACGATCAGTACTTTGTTTCTTATAGTGCCGCAAACGGGGATAGTGGAGCACCAGTTTACCATGTTGAACCTGATCATGACAGAATTGTTGTAGGGATACACTCTGGAAATTTCAACGGTGAAGAGTACTTTTCACCGGTATCAGGTGTGCAGGCAGCACTAGGCGTTCTTCCGCTAACAGGTTGAGGATGCATAGACATGAGTAAATTTTCAGCCCCAATTTTATTTTTCGTCCTTGTATTTAGCCTCTCTACAGGAGTGTACCTCTTTGAAGACTTCCGGGATCAGAGGTCGGCAACATCTGCCGGGGTATCCGGACAGCTTCAACCAGTCTTCACCGACCCGGACATAGGTCACCTCAAAGCCAGCCTGAACAAGAGGGAGCCCGTCATCGTCACGCTCGGAGGGCTCCCCATCTCGAAGGGCGGGAAGGGCGCAAACCTGGAGTACTTCACCGCCGCCATGGGAGATCAGATACGGGAACGCTACCTCTATCCCAACGGCTCTCTCATCGGTTTCGGCTACGACATTGACGGGTATCTCCGGGTGAGTATCTGGAACGGCCCGCCTCCGCCAAAGAATGTTTCTTCGATAGAGGCAGTGTATACGATGCTTGATGAGCGGGCAAGGGAGATGGGAATTGAGGATATCCCGGTGAAGTTCACGGTATTCATCTCTCCGCCGGAGCTGATCCTTGATTCTCAAACGGATCTCTCAAGGTGGATGCGTCTATGCGGTGCAACTTGAGGAGGTCACAATCCCCAGGGCCGCAGCCTGTTTTTTCCTATAGAGGTAGGCTTCAAAATGGTGTTTGTCCCATAAACGGTTTATCTTGAAATGTCCAAGTGGACAATCGTGGGTACCGCGGGCGTCGTCTGCACCGGTGCGGAAGTTCACCCCGCCGGTTTGCCAAACGTCCGGGTGAACATCCCGCATGCCCGGAGGCAATGGGAACGTGTGCTCTTCCCATGTTTGAAGGAATGCCTCTCCTGCCTCCGAAGAAAGAGACTGAAGGAAGTACTATGTTACCCGTCCCTGAATCGACCCATGGAGCACAGACACGATGGCATCCTTAACTAAACTCAAAATTCTATTTTTGGCGGCTGCAGTTACCGTCATTCTTATGTTCTTCCTTACCCTGTTCGGAGTTGCCTGGATTAACTCAAACCCGGGCTATTACAGATATACGGTCACAATAGGCGGCCTTTCCAACTATATCGACGAACCGGTCACCGATATTATCGTGCCGATGCCTATGAGGGACGGGGAGCTGGTTTTTTCGGAAGAAGAACTCCAGTACAGGCAATTCGGCAACTGGAAATCGGTGATTGTCGTAACCCCCTATGGCAAAATGCTTGCTTTTCAATCGGTCGGTACGAATCTTACTGATGTCCACGCAGAATTTTTCAAAAATTTTGATCCCGGTGAGCTAAGGCTGACAGACCCTCAGAATGAGTCTCTCTCCCCGCTCATGCGTGACGGTCTCAACTCCTCTGCAGGATGGAATTCCAGCACGCAGGATGGGTCCGGATACACATCGGTCCTCTTCCTCCCGAAGGATCTTGTGCCTCTGAATGCGAATGCAAC
>JAAYAB010000274.1 GCA_012719595.1 Bacillota bacterium | reverse complement strand
GGGATCGACTCTGAAAGGTGCTCTGGTGATCACAACAGTGATCGTCCTGCTGACAGCGATGCAGGCACGAGCACTAGCCACACCTGTCTTCTACGTGTTGATCGTCGACCAGCTGTCACTCGATGACCTGCTCGAACCCGGATTGCCGAACGTCAGTCGCCTGATTGATGAGGGCGGACTGGGCTTGATGAACACAACAACTGCAGGCGCAGCGACGCCTGAGAATGCCGCTGTCACCATTGGAGCTGGGAACAGGGCCCTGGCACCCGCGTCCGCAGGCCAGGCATTTGATCGAGACACGACCCTGGCTCTCACTGCGGTTCTCTATTCCGGGCCGGAAACCTTTGTGCCAACCGCGTGGAGTACTCAGCAGTCGGAGACGCCTACTATGACCACTGCCGAGCAAGTGTATGAGCGAAGGACCGGCAGGCCCACGGACGGTGAAGTATGCAACCTCTCTATCACTGAAATCAACTCTGCAAACAGGTCGTCGAGTACTGATGCTGTGCCGGGCTCTCTGGGGTCGGCTCTCGCTGATGCTGGAGTGGAGATTCGCTACTACGGGAACGCGGATACCTACACACCGAAACGGCACATGACTGCTGCTTTCATGGATCGATACGGAGTGATCGCACAGGGATCTGTCGATGTGCCCGTAGTAGCGGATGCAGAGAGCGTCTTTGGGATTCGCACCGACTACGACTACCTGGAGGCGCTTGTAGCCAGCGGTTCAGCGGAGGAAATCAGGAGCGATGTCAGCATTGACAGCAGGCCGGGTGCCAAAGGCAGTGTCGTGGTCTTCGACGTGGGCGACCTGGCCAGGCTGTACGATGCGAACCTGAGCTACGCAGAAAAGACAGTGGCAGCTATGAGGCGTCGCATCGTTGAGCGCCTCGACGGGCTTATCGGTGCGATCATCGACGACGCCGACGATGGCGACATGCTGATGGTGTTGGTGCCCACGCCGGCTCGACACCAAGTCGCAGCAGGCAACTCGTTCACCCCACTGATTCTGTGGCAGGCGGGCGGAAGACCGGGCGTTCTCACCTCGACCACCACGAAACGCAAGGGAATCGTCACTAACCTCGATGTCGCGCCAACCATCCTGGCGGCGTTTGGAGTGACCGTGCCTGAGTCCATCCGAGGGCATGAACTGGAGGTCGTTGAGTCGAACAACTCTGCGCGGTTGGTCGCAGCTCTGGCCGAGCGCTCTGCAGCGACAAGTCTGCAGCGCAAGACCATCCTGCATCCTATCGTATCGGCGTACATAGTGCTCTACCTGGCAACTTTGCTCTATATAGTGCTGCGTCCCGGGTTTGCGTGGGTCAACAGAGCGCTTCAAGTGCTTCTTCCGATGATGATGTCTATGCCGCTCGCCCTGCTGATTCTTCCTGTTTTCAGAGTGACTGATGCGCTGCCTGCGCTTGGTTTGGCGCTGGCTCTGGCCCTAGGCCTATCTGTTCTAGCGAACTACCCGGTGAAAAGCACTCTGTGGCCCGTCAGCATCATATCGCTGGCTACGGCTCTGACCATCTTGGCGGACGCTTATACCGGCAGCCACCTGATCCAGAACTCAGTTCTCGGGTACGACCCAATGGCTGGCGCCCGGTTCTACGGCATCGGAAACGAGTACATGGGAGTGCTCGTCGGAGCCGCCATCATGGGCACGTCGTCGCTCTTCGACATCTTCCCTCGATCTGAGCAGTGGTTGCGACGAGCGTCACTGGCTTTCTACGCGCTCGTTCTCGTCACTATCGCTCTACCTGCGCTGGGAGCAAACGTGGGCGGCGGAATCACCGCAAGCATCTCG
>JAAYAB010000273.1 GCA_012719595.1 Bacillota bacterium | reverse complement strand
TGGGATTTGCCCATCCGCTACTTGCTGCGGGTCATTTCCCTGCTCAGCTCGTTCTGTGGGAGGTACGCGCCTGCCTGTCTTAACGACTCGACGAGCTGAGCGGTGTCAAGATCGCATGCAGGCTGCCCCGTGCGTATAGACTGCACCGCCGCTGTCCCAACCGCCTGCCCCATCATGGCTGCAGCCGGCATGACACGAATCGAACCGTGAACAAGCACGTCGCTGGAATTGCACCGCCCCGCCACCCAGAGGTTCTCCCATCCTCTCGGCACCAAGATGCCATACGGTATCCCGTGGCATTCGCCCCGTCCGAGCCTGAGCCTCGCGTTTCGCTCGCAGAATGCCCTGTACTCCTCTTCGGAGTTGCTGTAGGCGTGGATGTCTACAAACTTGTTGAAGAGGCCTATCTGGTCTGGGAACTGACGCCTCGCCATGTAATCGTCGATCGTCAGCTCGTACTCTCCGACAATCCGTCGAGATTCCCTGACCCCCATGAGGGAGGCAGTACACACATGCTCAGCAGCTTCGAATCCCGGCACCTTGTCCTTGTAGAACCGCTTGTACTCCTGAGCCATTTTCCTCCCTAGCATCATTCCATCGGTAAGGCTCTTGCAGTTCAACGCATTGAGGTTGTAGATATGGCCTGCGTTAGCGCTGCCCAGCGTCCCGCCCATGATGTGCATATACGGCCCCTGGCGGTCGGGCTGAGTGAAGTATCCCTCTCGAATCGCCTCTTCCACCTTATCTGCAGGCCCGGGTATTCCAATGTTGTAGTGGATAGCATCAGGATCGTCTCTGACTATGTCGACCCGATCCCAATCGATGCCGGCGAAAATGGAGCATAGAGTGCCGGGCATGATCTTGTCTGTGTCCCGGCCCGCCTCTCTGCACTGTGCGCCGCACAGATCAGCCAGGACCGCGTCGCCCGTCGCGTCCACAAAGGTCTTTGCAGGAATGTAGCGGTAGCCTTCTATGTTGTGTGCGATGACGCCGCGCACGCGGCCTGTCTTTGGGTCGGCATCTGCGTCTATGACCCTTGTGAAGAACCGCACTTCGACACCTGCCGCCTGCGTATACTCGTCGAGCAGCAGCTTCAGGCCTTCAGGATGGAACGGAGTCCAATTGTGGTAGCCATACAGCCAGTGGTCCGGGGTGATTGACTCCGGCATGAATCCCCTGTCATGCAGAGCTCCTATAAGCTCAAGCATGAATCCTCCTACTAGGGTTCGGACGCCATCGGCTATCGGATCGAAAACGCACACCAGCCCCGATGTCCCCATTCCCCCGAGGCAACCCATCGCTTCCAACAACAACACTCTGATTCCCAGCCGGGCAGCGCAAATGGCTGCGGCGGCCCCTCCAGGCCCTCCTCCGGCCACAACCAGGTCATATTCTCTGTCAACAGGGATTTCTCTCTCCAGCTTGTAGCTCTGCATGTGTCATCCCCCGCATAGTTCAGGTACACTTGCAAGTGCTGGGACGGCGCAGGACAACTGCGCCGTCCCAGCCGACTGAGTGATCCGCTATTCCACTATCCTCTTGATTCCATCGTAAATGCGCCTTGCAGCGACTTCCGGCTGCAAGCTTCCCTCCAGGACTGCGCGCACGTTGTCGACAACGACGAGGCCGATGTCAGGTCCAAGGAGGTG
>JAAYAB010000272.1 GCA_012719595.1 Bacillota bacterium | reverse complement strand
GAGATCGCGGGGCCGGACGAGTTCTTCGGCGGACAGAACATTGTCGAAGAGCTGTGGAAGGCCCACCAGTTGGTTGACACGACGTTTGTCGGGCTTCCGATCTGGTCGAACATGGACACCGCCTTGAGCCTTCTCATACAGGACTATGTCGACGGCAAGATCGAGCGGTTCGCAGACATCCTTCCGCTGTGGGAGCAGCAGGTCATCAATACGATGAAGGAGTTCGGCTACGACAACGTGATAGTCGGACGACTCCCGTAATGCAGGTAAGCGGGGAGGGGAGGAGCGCCCCTCCCCGACTTCAGATTCAGAGGTGCTGCGACGATGGCCAGGATCAATACGAAGGTGCCTTGGTTTAGGAAAATGGCCTGGTTTGGCAAGAAGACGACCTGGATGAACAAGAAAAAACTGATCTCTACGCTGAAGGCGTACGCATTTCTCGCGCCCTTCCTGGTCCTCTTTGTCGGAATGGTCATATATCCGATCAGCCTCGGGGTGAGGCTGTCGCTGTACGGACAGAGAGGGGCGAGGATGTGGTACATAGGTGTTGAGAATTACCAGCGGATCTTCTCTGACACGAGGTTCTGGGAGTCGTTCAAGACCCCGCTGTTCCTGCTGGGAGTTCAGGTGCCTCTGATGCTGTTCTTGGCCACGCTGATCTCGCTGGCATATGAGACGCGCAAGAACAGCGGCGTGGTTTACCGCTTCATCTACTACCTGCCGTACACGATCCCCGGGATCGTTGCGGGCATTGTCTGGTCTTACATCTTCTCGGACTCGATGTCTCCGCTCAGGCCGCTCCTGGATTTGCTCGGGTATTCCGGCACGAAGATTCTCACGAGGCCGAACGTTCCGCCGATTCTGCTGGTGATAATCCTGTGGGAATTCACGGGCTATACCGCGTTCATCGTATATTCATCTTTGATATCAATACCTAAGGAATTCTCAGAAGCGGCCCAGCTCGACGGGGCGGGTTTTTGGCAGATCGCGTTCAAGATCAAGATCCCGCTGCTGCGAGACGTCCTCATCACGCTGTTCATCTTCAACGCAATAGGGGCGATGCAGGTCTTCAATGAGCCGTATATGCTGGGAGGCCTCGTAGTCTTGCCGAACAACTACACGCCGGCGATGTACATCTACTCCTCAGCGTTCTCGCAGGGGAGGTTTACCTACGCTGCCGCAATGGGTATGATCCTGGCGTGCATCACCTTTGTCATATCGCTGTACGTCTTGAGGACGGCAGCGAGGAATGTCCTGAGGTCTAGGAGTTGACAGGGCCAGGGCTGTGACGTGGCTCAGGGCCTGAAATGGTCTGGGGCCGAGAAAGGCTGGACTCTGCGGCGGTTCGGCTACTGGGGCTGGCCAGGATTGACTCGAGGCCCGCAGGGTCCGGTTGGCCAAGGGCGGACGCCCAACCGATTGGGAGGAATAGAAGTGAGCCGACGAACCTTTTGGAGCATAGTGGTAACTGTCGTGCTGATGGGCCTGTGCGTATACTTCATTTTCCCCTTTTACTGGCTGACAATGGGAATCACGAAGAACGTGAGCCAGCTGTACCAGAAATCACTCCTTCCGGGAGTGCCGAGCCATCTTGCTGAAAATGTGCAGCGAGTCTTCTCGTACGAGAACCGCACTTTCTTCAGGTGGCTGGGCAATTCGTTCTTGTATGCGACTGTAGGCGCGTTCACAGGAGTGACCATAGCCTCCTTGGCGGGGTTCGCCTTCAGGAGGTACGACTTCATAGGCAAGAAAGCGCTGTTCATAGTGATCCTGGGGTGCGCGATGGTCCCGGGTTACGCGACCACACTGCCCATTTTCATCATGTTCAGGAACCTGGGCCTTATCGACACGCGCCTCGCAGTGCTGCTGCCCTCGTTCGTAAACGTCTTCGGGGTGTACTTGATGGTGGCTTACTGGAACCAGGTGCCTGACGAGATGTTCGACGCGGCGGAGATCGACGGGGCCAATGACCTTCTGATCTACTTGAGGATAGGACTCCCGAACGTTCTTCCGGGGTTTGTCACACTGTTCCTGCTCGCCTTTGTCGGCATCTGGAACAACTTCTTCCTTCCGCTAGTCGTGCTGAACAGCCGATCGAGAATGCCGCTGATCCTAGGGATAACTACCATCACCGATCCTCAAGGGTTTCCCGTATACAACTTGACTCTGACTGCGAGTTTCTTCACGATTTTGCCCCTTCTGGTCCTGTTTGCGACCCTGCAGAGATACTTCAAGCCGCAGCTGTACGTCGGCTAACAGAGGGAAGCCGGTTGCGGGAATGACCATGTTGCAGTGGTCGCGGGGTGTGGGGTAAAATGTATGTAACGGTGCGCGGCGGGCTGGACTGGCTTCGGGTGGCAAGCGCCCTGCCGTCGCGTCGGTTCCGACCGGTCCTGGACGAGATGTGGGAGGATGAGAATGCCAACCATAAAGGATGTAGCAAGAAGAGCCGGAGTATCTGTGGCAACAGTCTCAGCAGTTATCAATGCCGATTCAGGAGTCAATGTGAGCAAGGAGAGGAAGAGAAGCGTAGAGCAGGCCATAGCGGAGCTGAACTACCGGCCAAACCGCATAGCTCAAGCGCTTTCGAAGAGACAGACCAAGACGATCGCGTATGTCGTGCCTACGATCCGCAACGAGTTTTTCTCTCAGATGGCTCACTTTATCGAAGACAAGGCATTCGAGAGAGAGTACGGTGTCTATCTGTGCAATACGCACAGCAATCTCGACAGAATCGATCTGTACATGGACATCCTGATAGAGAACAGGGTAGCTGGGATAGTTGCGACTCTCACTTGGGATATCATTGAGCGAGGGTTCATCGAAGCTATCACCTTGGAGAACATCCCGATAGTCGGCCTCGCCGGTGCCAGAGTCGTCGAGGGAATCGACACGGTTACCATAGACGACGTTATGGTAGGGCGTATCGCTGTCAGTCACCTGATTGAGAAAGGTCACAGGAAGATCGGCTTCATCGGAATAAGGGATAGCAAGACGACAGAAGAGAGGCTCAGAGGGTATCTCGATGCGCTGCGGGAGGCAGGGATCGAGGTGCTTGATGACTATGTTCAGCTTGGTGTGAGCTTCTCTCGCCAAGACGGTTACGAGCTGGCTGGCGAACTCGTCCGCAGATGTCCAGAGGTAACAGCAGTATTCGTGTACAACGACGTCATGGCTGCAGGAGCGATAGACAGGTTCAACGACCTGGGCATTAGTGTTCCCGGACAGATGGCAATCGTCGGTTGCGACAACAGCATCGCACAGTACACCAGGCCAAAGCTTACTACTCTTGATCTTGCCAAGGAGAAGATGGTGGAGGACGCGATGGACATGTTGTTCAGGCGCATCGGAAAAGAGAAGTTCGCCCCTGAGCACATAAGGGCTGTCCCGCAGCTTATCGTCAACGAGTCGTCTTGATTTCGTCATCGTACTCACCTAAACGGTTAGAAGTTTCGGAAAACGACCTAGTGGAGGATTGTTCAGGATGAGCATGAAGGCGCAGCTATACCTCGACACTAGCTACCGATTAGCCAAAGTTGATAAGCGGATGTTCGGTGCCTTCATAGAACACCTTGGACGCGGGATCTATACCGGCATATACGAGCCGGAACATCCTCTCGCCGATCAAGACGGCTTTCGAAGGGACGTCGCTGAGCTGGTCAGAGAACTCGGTGTTCCCGTGATCAGGTATCCAGGGGGCAACTTCGTGTCTGCGTATAACTGGGAGGACGGGGTAGGGCCTGTCGAAAAGAGACCGACTAAGTTAGACCTGGCGTGGCGGGTCATTGAGACCAATCAGGTGGGAACAAACGAATTCGCGAGTTGGGCACGAAGAGTCGGATCTGAGGTTATGATGGCAGTGAACCTGGGGACTCGCGGAATAGATGCTGCGATGAACTTGGTCGAATACGCCAATCACAGAGGAGGCAGCTACTGGAGTGACCTGCGGCGAGAACACGGCTACGCCGAGCCTCATGGCATCAAGATGTGGTGCTTAGGCAATGAGATGGATGGGCCGTGGCAGATCGGCCACAAGACGGCCGAGGAGTACGGCAGGCTCGCGGCCGAGGCGGCGAGGGCGATGAGGAAGGTCGACCCGGCTATCGAGCTAGTCGTGTGTGGAAGCTCGCACAGAGACATGCCCACCTTTCCTGAGTGGGAAGTAACTGTGCTTGACCACACCTATGACTTGGTCGATTACATATCCATGCACCAGTACGTCGGGAACAGGGAAAACGATCTCGGGTACTTCTTGGCCCAAACCGAAGGCGTAGACCAGTACATAAGGTCGGTAAAAGCCACCTGCGACTACATCAAGGCCAAGAAGAGAACTGCCAAGGTCATGAACATATCGTTCGACGAGTGGAATGTCTGGTATCACTCGAATGAGACGGATAGGTATGTTGAACCGTGGAGCTTCGCACCTCCTCTGCTCGAGGATGTATACAACCTCGCAGATGCACTGGTCGTGGGCCTGTACTTGATCACGCTCCTGAAGCACGCAGACAGAGTTAAGATCGCGTGCATGGCTCAGCTGGTCAACGTGATCGCCCCGATTATGACCCGTAAGGGCGGAGGTGTCTGGCGGCAGACCACTTTCTATCCGTTCCATCACGTTTCCCGGTATGGCAGGGGTACGGTCCTTCAAACCATCCTCGATTCTCCTACTTACGACAGTCGGGAGTACACAGACGTCAAGCTGGTCAATGCGGCGGTCGTTCTCTCGGACGATGAGACCGAATTGACTGTATTTGCAGTCAACAGAGATCAGGAGTCGGATATCACTCTCGAGTGCTGCTTCAGCAGTGCAGGCGGAATGGAGGTCATAGAGCACATAGTCCTCGAAAATGGGGACGTGATGGCCACGAACACCGAGGAACACCCGGACAAGGTGGTACCACACAGCCAAGGGAGGTCGGTGATGAAGAGCGACAGACTTGTCGCTGAGATGCCCGCACTGTCATGGCACGTGATCAGGATGAAGCGACGGTAGCCTTGAAGTAGAGCAGGAGGAAAACCCTCCTGCTCTAGTCTTCTCAGGTGAACGGCAAAGGTTGTGCTTGCCAACACAGGAGAGTCATTCGCCTGGACACGAAAGGGTTGTGCAACGGACTTGAGGAGGTTGCGCAGATGGAGAGGGTTCTTTTCACGCACCATCAGGAGACCATAGGCAGAGCATCGGAGGCTTTCAAGCGGGAGGACAATGTACTCGCTTTCGTAGTCGGCGGGTCTGTAGCACACGGCTTCGCGACTGAGACGTCTGACGTAGACGTCTTCTTGCTCATCAGTGGTGAGGAGTACAGAGAGCGGCTGAACAAGAGGCAGCTCACCTTCTCAAACCGCGAACTGTCGACGTACGAAGGCGGGTACATCGATGCCAAGTACATAACCGTGGATTTCCTGAAGACGGTGGCTGAGAAGGGCAGCGAGCCTGCACGGTTCGCCTTCAAGGACGCGTTTGTGGTCTTCAGCCGCATCGGGGGGCTGGATGAGCTGCTTTCGGAGGCAAGCAGGTATCCTGTTGAGCAGAAGCACGAGAAGATCGAGAAGTTCTGCGCCCAGTTCGAGGCATGGAAGTGGTTCATAGGTGAAGCGAAAAAGATCCGTGACGCCTACCTACTCAGCCAGGCCGTCTCGAACTACGTGCTGTTTGCCGGGAGGCTGATCCTCGCGCACAACGAGGAGCTGTACCCGTTCCACAAGTGGTTTCTCAGAGTGCTGAGAGG
>JAAYAB010000271.1 GCA_012719595.1 Bacillota bacterium | reverse complement strand
GGCGTCTCGAGCATGCCGGACCTCGCGCTTGGCGTCCCGGGCGAGCCGGACCTCCCGCTTTCCTCAGCTTATCTGAGTGGCCCTTTCGATCCGAGGATCTGTGAAGACGTCAAGCTCGTCTCTGCTCTTTGTCGAGAACTCAGAGACTATGGCTCCCTCCGGCCCAGCCTGGAACCAGTGGAGAGTATTCGGATAGAGGGTGTACTGCTCTCCCGGCCGCAGAACGATCTCATGCCAAACAGTGTAGTATTGCTCGCTACCGGCCGGAGGCGCAGCCTTGGGGTTCGGCGTCGGTTCGCCGGGAACATAGAGGTAAACAGTGCCGTAGCGGCACCTGAACGTCTCCTCCTTGCCGGGCTCTCCGTCGACGGCGGGGTGTCTGTGCTCTGGACAGGTCTGGCCGGGGAAGAGAACTAGCTCCTTCGCACAGCACCGGTCAGTGTTCACGTAGGTCACTAACTCCAGCCCCGTTCGTTCCAGTTCAGACAGGCCGAAATCAGCAACCTCTACATTCTGCTTCTCGGTTTCCGTCAGCACTATCGCTGCTTTCTCGAAGTACTCGAGGGCCCGCGCTCTGGCTCGTTCATACTCCTGTCTCGTTAACACCGTCCAAACCTCCTAGTAGTTGACTTGATGGATTAGGGCGTCCTCCAGTCCTCCCCGCCTTCGGGCGAGGACGGGCAGTCCCCGATCTATCACAACCTCAGCCGGGAGCGAATGGCTTAGGAAGTACAGCATGCTCATGCTGTATCCGTAGGCGCCGGTATCGAACACGGCTACCAGATCTCCGGGCTCGACGGATCCAACATCGAGCTCCTGAACCAGCACATCTATTGGCGTACACAGAGGTCCGCCTACGGTCGCCACAGTCCCTGTGCCGTCGAGGTCAGTTGCAATCACGGCATGGTGCTTGGCATTGACAAACGCGGGCCTCATGAAGTGATTGATGCCACCGTCAGTGATGATGAACGTCTTGCCTCTGGACTGCTTGACATCGACCACTCTCGTCAGATAGACGCCGCTCTCGGCTACGAGGTACCTTCCGAGTTCAAACGCGAGGCGAACGCCGCTCAGGTCTGTTCGCTTGGACTCCTCGGCTACGATCTCCTGGACCGCGGCTGCATACGCCTTCAGGTCCAACTCATTCTGCTCCTCAGTATACGGGACTCCGAAGCCTCCGCCGAAGTCTATGAACCGGAGGGCGAAGCCGATTTCCTTTGAGAGCCTCACCGCCAGCTCAAGGGTTCTCTTGAAATGCGAGAGAAGCTCTCCGACGTCGAGCACCCCCGAAGCGGCGTAGACGTGTATGCCTATGATCCTGGTGCGCTTCAGAGGGACTGAGTTCACTGCCGACACGACGCTCTCCTCGTCAAACCCGAACTTGCTCGGTCCGCCTACCATCCTCTCCGGCGCGCTTTCGGCCGTCTGCATCGTGTTGATCCGCAGCGCTACGGCCACGTCCTTCTGCAGTTCATCGGCGATCGCCTCGATTCTACGAAGCTCGCCCGCTGATTCAACGACGATCGCGTAGATTCCGGCGATCATGGCCTCTCGCAACTCTGAGTCTGTCTTGCCCGGTCCGACGAACACCACGTCACCCACGGACACGCCAGCCTTCCTGGCCAGGAACAGCTCTCCTCCGGACGCGATCTCGAGTCCGGCACCCAATGACGTCAGCCGCTTCATGATGTGCAGGTTTGGATTCGCCTTTGGGGAGTAGAAGACGTCAAACCCGGGAAGCGCTTCCTTGATCATCTCATACTTCTTCTGCACTACTGACAGATCGTATACATAAAGCGGAGTTCCGTACCTCTTTGCCAACTTCGATACTGCAATCCCTGAAATCGTCAATTCACCGTTGTTCGAGCCAAAAGGCTCCTTCCACACTTGTGTGCCCAACCCCGTCACTCCATTTCACTTGTGCCATTGCTGATAGACCGTGCCCTATCTCCTGTAGACGTCGATTCTGCTCTGCCCCTGGAATATGTAGAAGGGGAACGGTTCGCTCACAACGCAATCGATCCCCAGCCTGCACAATGCTTCACCAAGGTTCGCACCGGTTTCGTTGAACATGACCAGCCTGGTGCCAGACGCCTTTGCTGTCTCGTAGATATCGTTGATGCTGCCGTTGGGCAGAGTCATGCCGGTGACCAAGGCTACGTCGCTGTCAGCGACCCTGGGAAGCGTTTGATCTCCGCCCTCCACTCGCACTCCGCCGATCTCTCTGCCGATCAAGTTCTCATCGAGATCGGTTGCGTACATCTCTACGCCCCTGTCCAGCAAGGACAAGATTATGTTCCCCACTGCACCCACGTTGACGACACGAGGCTTTCTTCTCGCACTGATTGAATCAAGATAGGACATGACCTGCTCGACAACAATATCGGTCCGCTGGCGGGTCTTCGAGATCGACGTGCCTTCTATGAAGAATGTCTTTGCCGGATGTCGGTCAAAGATCGAGAAGATGGCGTCCAGGACTGCTATCCTCATGCAGCCGTGGTCGGACTGGAGCTTCCTTGCGTCCTGTCCGATCCATTCCCGGTCGATGCACGCTCGACCGCAACAGTAACTGCATCCCTGCCCAACAGTCTGGGCCAACAGATAGGTGTATTCGAAAATGCGCTCGTGCTCGTTCGGTTTGAAGAGAAGCTGTGTCTTCCAGAGACCCCTGAGAATAAACTCCTCGTCACCATGCCCCCTCTCGAGGTCATGCACCATGTTCCTTAACTCTTCCTCAACTCGCATCGAAGACCAGTCTCCCATCTATGGTGACGTAACGCATACCACTATTGTAATAGTAAACTGACGATTTTGAAAGGTCGATCGTCCGGATCCGAGCGGCCGCCCGCCTGCAGGTATCCCTCTCAAGTACATATGTACTCCGCCCGAACCAACTGCCCTTGGTTGGTTCCCCCAGCCTGGTTTAGCTGGTATAATCCCGATCCAATAATCGCCAAGAATGATTCTCTCGGACACCGCTATCGCCCTTGTACGTACACTGCTGATGCGATTGTACATCCGTTGTACGTACTGTGGCGTTAGGCCTGTACGTACAGTAGCGTTTTGGGGTTCCGAGAGTTTCATCCTTGGTGCCAATTCCCACAGCATTTCCCCTGCTACATAAGGCGCGAGAGCGATCATCCCCGCGGCTTGTGCGCACATCACATATATGTTTCACAGGAGGATATGTGTGTGCTGGTCACCCGTGGTATGATGGATACACAAGCATCGTTGCCCCTGCAGCTGTATTGCTCGATCAAGGCCGCTGCCCCGGTTGCGGCTTTGTCGGCCAGAGTTGCTTCTCTACGCGCTGTTTTGTCCGGTGAGAAATGAGACAAGATAGGCTCAGAGGGTGAAGATTTGAAGACGCTGCGTGAGAAGGCACATGGATTGCTCAAGACCATAGGCAGTCCGGTCGAAAGGACAGCCTTTGACGAGCTGCCTACGCGCTTGATTGTGACAAGCGGTGCAATGGCCGGGCTGTTGGCTGCCCTCACCCTGCTCGCCGTCGCGCACCTCGGCGATGTGTTCATTCTCAGGCACTATTACGCCTTCATCATTGGATACATATATACCGT
>JAAYAB010000004.1 GCA_012719595.1 Bacillota bacterium | reverse complement strand
CCGCTCAACAGGCACGTCAGGCCATTTGGGCTCGACACGTCTCCATTGCGCCACCAAATCGCTCTGCACCACGTCCTTCACCCTTGCTATAGTGACATGAGGTGAAGGACGATCGTTCCCCAGATCACGGGATAGCCTCGATACTCGGGCAGCTGACTCATGACTCAATCCGACCCATAGCACTCGCGGGGACCCTCGCTCGGGAAATGCTCCCGTGGATGCGAATTCAAGAGTGAACGGCTCATGGCCGGAGGCGACCTGCGCTAGCCTGGAAACAGCCTCATCGCAGGCCTTCTTGTCGACTTCGCCCAGGAAGTTGAGGGTGATGTGAATCAGGTCTGGATCTACCCAGCGCAGCTGCCTCATGCCCTCAAAGCCACGTCTGAGGGGCAAGGTGTCCAGCAGCCCCCAAAGCCCGATTGCATAGAACAGCCTCATCCGTCAGTACCCCATTTCCTCAAGTATTCTGGAAAGGACTCGCAGACGCTCTCCAATCAGCTCATCGTCGTCGCTCAGAGCTTGCCTGAACAGCTTCATGTCTTCATCGATCATCTCATTGTCTGTGCAGATGGTTCCAGAGTCATGCTGGGATTCTGCAGCAACGGCTCCGTGCGGAAGAGCGTCCGTCTTGGATCGAGCTCTATCACAGACGCACCCGGTCTGACGGGCACAGCGATCTCCGGCCGCCCTGCCTTGACACTCGGGGTCACAACCTCCGTATCATCGGGGTATTTGATGGCTATCTCGAGAGGCATAGGCAGGGTTTGGTTGCTTTCGAGTGTGAGCAGGCGCATATCATCGGCTCCGGTATCTTTCAGATCAACGATTCGCAGCACTACAGGCTCAATTCCCCGAATCCAGTGATCAAAGAAGCCGGAGTAGTCTTTGCCGAATACGTCATTGGCTACACGGATGGCCAACTCCGCATCTATCCGATCGCGCCCTGCGTCATGTACTGCGTCACGCATCGATCGCATGAAGTGGAACACAGCCTCCTCTCCCTCAAGTCTCGTGAGGCTGTCGAGCATCATGAATCCTTTGTTGTATGGGATAGTGGAGTAGTCCCAGTACGAGTACTCGCTCATCGGCTTCAGTCTCGTTGTGTTTCTCACCCGCTCCATGGCGTAATCGAGCCTGCGCTCATACTCCGACACGCCATATACCTCTCCAGAACTCCAAACAGATGCATACTCGGTAAAGCCTTCGACATACCACTGCGCACCAACCAGGTCCTCGAGCCGATACATGGCGGGATGCCACCAAAGGTGTCCGATCTCATGAGCCAACAGCTTGTAGAACGCTCTGATGTTTGTGTTTCTGGCGTAGTTCTGCAGGTCCTCGCTGCTCAGCAAGATCAACCCGTCGCTGAAGTAGCCCGGGAAGTCTCCTTCAGCGAAGGCGATGTTCAGCGTCAGCGGCTCCACCCGGCCAACCACGCTTTCATAGCGGTCGACTATCTCGCCGGCCAGACGTGCGATGGCAGGCGCATGGTCTTGATAGGGCTGCATGCAGTACACGCGAATCAGTTTGCTCCCGGCGAGGATAGCGGGTTTGCCGTATCTCTGGAAAGCGATACACGAGAGTTCGGGGGATTCCCACACAGTGTGCGAGCGCCCGTGCTGGATCGCAGACTCTACAAGGTCTCCCGCTGCGACACCTGTGAACCCGGTCGGCGATGAACCATTCCCGCGTGATCGGCTAGCTCTTCTCCACCAGGAACAAGTACTCGCTGACGTAGATGGACCGGTCTCGCAGATTCCTGCTGCCGCGGAACGTGTTGTACCGCGTCTCCAGGGACTCCACCTTGCCTATGGCTGTCATCATACTCATGATCTCTTCTCTCGATATGAAACCCTCTGAGTTGTACGAAACCAGAATGAACTTGGCCCTGAGCCTCTCAAGGAGGGATTGCAAGGCAGCAGCAGCTCTAGGCTTCTTGTTGAAGTCGGATCTGGTCCAGTCATTCGGGATGCCCGAAACCCGGCTGATGTTTGCCGGCCGGGCGTAGTCCACAAGGAGGTTGAGCATGAAGTAGTTCGATCCGTACGGATGCTGGTTGTACGGAGGATCTAAGTATGCAACATCAACCTCGGGGATCTCCTCAACCAACTCGTTGATGTCCCTGCGATGAACCTCATAGTCGCACTCAAATCGGCTGAGAATAGGCAGCTGCAGCTCTATGTCGCCCATAATCCTGTTCAGGGCGTCCTCGCCTGTACCTCCAAACTGACCAATGCCGGTCGCCCGGTTCTTGTAGAACCCTTTGAAAACCCCGGATGTGTTGGCATGCACCGAGGCCTCCGCGATCAGAGGAGCCAGTAGGAAATTGCGATACTCCTGTGACACCTCGTCGATCAGTTGCCGGGCAGTGTCAAGATACTCGGCGTTCCTGCGTGTGTAGAACACCCGCTCCCCGGGCCTGATGTTCGCATCATCCTTCGGAGCGTACAGTTCTGCGATGAAGCCCCTCCTCAAAGGAGCACTTGTCAAGATGCCATTGATCCAGTCAAAGGCTTCAGACAAGCCGGCCCATTCGACCTCAGATCTGTTCGACAGATAGCATCTGCTGATGACCTCCGCGTAGCGTTCGATGTCATTCGCAATGATGAAAGAGGAGTGCTGCTTGAGGTATCTGGACACTACGCCCGATCCCGAGAACGCGTCGAATGCCACGAGCTTGCGCCGTCCAAGGCGGCGTTTCACCTTTTCCAAGCCGTACCCGATAAAGGACAGGAGCCCGCGCTTGTTGCCTATGTAGGTGATCAGTTGTTCTGTCAGGTATCTTTCGTCCTCTTCTTGAGGCTCGATCTCAGCACGATCTCGCAGCTCGAGTTGGGACAAGTGCATCCTTCCTTAATGGGTTATCGCTGTCAAGACGGACAGACAATTCGTCGCGAAGGCAGTGCCTTCTGGTGCTGCCCGCTTTCCGCCTCTTTCTGCAGCTGCATGATATTTTCCTTCATCAGCCGCGGTCGCGCGGCTATCAGCCCAAACGCGGCAAGGGCTTCGCCATGTGTGACAAAGCCCCTGCGCAACCTTGCAGAGTGACCGGGATTCCAACCCAAGAGGTGCGAACCTTTCAACACACTTGAGCCTTGGGCCTCGAGAGCGGTCGTTAGCCTGCATCGTGGATGTCAATACTATCGGGGGCGCCCCATCCTAAAGGTTGTCGCCTCCGGCGGACCGGTGCGTCAGTTAGGCTCTCCCCACCCCTCCACTCTCTCAGTGACCCCGACTACCTTCCGATACTGAAGCCTACCTAGGTACCATATGAGTTCATCGATATCAAGGCAGTCTTGGAACACCCTGAAGATACTGGTACTCCCTAGAAAAACGAGGCTCTGATGTCGCGAAGGCGGTCCAGATCGCTTACGTCGGCTGCATGAGCCATTCGGCTCAAGCCAGGCCATTGATAGTTGCTCTGGGTGATACTGCAACAGCGTTCCCATTCATCGAGCATACTGAGGTACTCATCTCTAGTAAGCGGAGCGCTCTCGGTTTCTTGAACAAATGGCGAGCTGAATAAGTCCCGAAGCACATCTCGTTGTTCATCATCGGGCAGCTCGAGGAAAGGTCCTCCGACAATGGGGTCAAATGTCGAACTCACCAGTGCCAGCGCTTGTCTGCACTGCTCGGCGAGTTCGCTTCCGGAGTCCTCGCTGGCTGCATGTGACTCAATGATATCCAGCGACTCTACGCTTAAGAGTTGCACCAGGGCTACTAGTGCTCTTGACCACACCGAGTCATCAGGAGAGTCAAGAAGAGCGGCCAGATGCGGGACTGCACGAAGATCCCCATACTCACCCAAGGCATACGCATATACAGCTTTGACCGGCACACTTCTCGGTCCATAGCTTCCAGAGACTTGAAGAGTGGTGTCATGTCCAAGGCCACCGACCAGCGAGTCATAGCGCAGTATGGGTATCTCGTTCCAGATTTCAGCGATCAGGGGAGCCTCCTCTATACCACCGATGCTCCACAACACATTAGTAGCAAGCATAATTGCCCAGTTGTTGCGCTGATCCGATTGTCGAGCAGAGTGCAGTTCACTCTTTGATGCTTCCTGTCCGGACTCGCCGTAGGAGGCAATGCATCTCGTGAGGGCGGCCAGTGAGGCAGTAGTAGTCCTTGGCAAGACGCTTCGCCTCCGAGAGTAAGGTCATCAGCCGGGCAGAGTCGTCGTTCGGCATGTGTCATCTCTCCATTCCTCTATGGCAGCAGTGAGACTCCTCTTGAGAGTGAGCGCACAGCAAGCGCAAGTCTACCATCGACGATTCCGCGCCGAAATATGGAAATCCTGCACCAGAACGCAGAGCAGGGGCTCTGTCACTTCCGACACAGCCCCTGCTGAATCTGGCGGAGAGACTGCAACTCGAGCCCATCGGCGGGAATCGCCTGCTCAGTCTCGAGTCTTGCTCCCGGCCTCCCCGGAGATGCTTGCAACCACAAGCTAGACCAGGCTAGTCCTCCTACTGCACACCCGCCGCAGTTACATACCCAAAAGACTGATGGCCGCCGGACTGAGCAATTGCCGCAGCTGCGAGAGAGGTATCGCAAACTCCCTTATGCCACTGGCATACGGCGCAATCTCATACAGGCCGAAGTATACTATGAGGCTTGGGCCATCGTCGCTAGAAGCCTGCGCAATGCAGAACTTCTGATCAGCAGCGAGGTCTGCAAGGGGCACGACTTCGGCGAAGTAGGTCTCGGGCTCCAGCGCGATCTGGCGGTTGATCTCCTCAAGGATCGGAGCAGCATAGTCCTGGCCATCGTCAAACAAGTCCTTCAGTTCTATGTCCTCTCCCGTCCTAAGGTCGATATTGTACGCCACCATGTCAGTGTACCCGTGAGCTCCACCGAGATAGGAGTAGTACTGGCATGTGAGGCTGACGAAGCTCGCTGACACAAACCTCACGTCCCATCTGGTGTAGGCAGCAAAGGGCCATGGCGACCACGTGCTATCCGGCTCGGACTCGTCTAGGGACCTCTTAGTCTCAACAGCCATCTCCTCTATCTCTGTAGCGAAGCTTCGCACCTCTGCGTCAAGCCTGGCGTTTATGGACTGCTGCAGATCTGTGTTTTGCATTCCCGCGATGCTAGGGATCTCCAGGTCCGTATCCATCAGGTCGGTCAGCTCTTTGACGACTGTCATAGAGATCGAAGGACCACCAGCCAGAGCTTGCGCCGGCGAGACGGCGCACAGCAATACTGCTAACGCCGCTAGCCAAGGCAATACCGTGGTCAGCGATCCTCTATTTCGTCTGGGTATGGCCAAGTGTGCTCTCATGTCAGTATCAGCCTCCTTCAGCTTAATGCTAACGTGTTTGACGAGCAAGGCACGTATCCTACTAGCCGACTTCCTGTTTCCTGGACGAATCCTGGTTGTGCACAACGGACGCCGCCACACAAAGGGCGCCACCCACCTCCATCGGCGAACTGTCCTCGGTGCCAGCTATTGCGGCTACGGAATGGCGATTGACGCTCCCGACACGGCCCCGGGACGCGCCGCAGGGGCCCTGTCCCTTCAGACAAGACCCCTGCTAAGCTTGGCGGAGAGACTGGGATTCGAACCCAGGAGGCGGGAACCGCCTACTCGATTTCGAGTCGAGCGCTTTCGACCAACTCAGCCATCTCTCCACGAATACCCTATATGCT
>JAAYAB010000047.1 GCA_012719595.1 Bacillota bacterium | reverse complement strand
TCGTCTCGCAGGGAATATGCCTGAAGGGCTATTGGGATGATTTTGGGTGCGCTTCCGGTTGCATTTGGCATGGCTGCTCCTACCTCTCTCAAATTCATGTCCATGACCAAGTATATCACTGCACGGACCGGAAGTTAAGGCAACTCGGGCAATGCCAGTAAGTCAGACGCTGCGAAGATCGCCGTCGGAGCCTCTCCTGTGTATCTACAGTCCACCTACAGTCCGAGCATCCGCGAGGCGATGAGAAAGTAGATCAGCAGTCCAGACGCATCGATCATTGAGGTGATGAGCGGCCCGCTGGCGATCGCCGGATCGAGCTTCAGGCGAACGAGGATGAGAGGCAGCGAGATCCCTAATATGTTTGCCATCAGAATGATCGACACCATAGTAGCTCCGACTACAAGTCCAATCTCATAACCGCCTCTGAACGCCCCGAGCAGTCCGCTGACCACGCCCATGACTACGCCCAAAGACAATCCCACGATGACTTCGCGGCCGAGTGCCTTCGCCCACTGACCCAACCTTAAGTCGCCCACAGCCAAGGCGCGCACGATGAGGGCAGAGGACTGATAGCCTGCGTTGCCGCCGCTGTCCATCAGAAGCGGAATGAAAAAGGCCAAAGCCAGAGCAGATGCCAAGGTCTCCTCAAACGCCGCTATCACGCTTGATGACACGAGGTTGAGGAATATGAGCAACACCAGCCAACCAACGCGCCTGCTGAAGAGCTCCCACGCTGTGGTCGTACCGTATCCCGTCCTCAGTGGAGCGACTGCGGCGTGCTTATGGAAGTCCTCGGTTGCCTCTTCTTCAGCTACGTCAAGAACATCGTCTGCGGTCACAATGCCAACAAGAATGCCGTCCGAATCCACAACCGGCAAGGTGTTGATGTCATAGCGCTTCATCGTAGCGACAGCCGTTTCTCTGTCGTCTGTGGCCAGCAGAGACACAAAGGAATGGTCCATGAGCTGCTCGACCGTGTCCCGCGCGTCAGCCAGGATCAGCTTCCTAAGCTCAACTGAATCCATAAGTTTCCATCTGTCATCAACTACATAGATCACGTTGACCGTTTCACTGTCTCGACCCTTCTCTCGAATATGGTCGAGAGCCCTGGCTACGGTCCAGCCGCTTCTGACTGCCACATATTCAGGAGTCATCAGCCTTCCTATGCTCTCCTCAGGATAGCCTAGCAACTGTCTGGCCTCCCTGAGATCGTCCGGACTCAGCAGATTGAGAAGCTTCTGCGTAAGCTGGCCCGGCAGCTCGCCGAGCAGAGCTGTTCTGTCGTCAGGGCGCATGCCTGCAAGCAGTTGCCTCGTCTCTTCATCAGTCAGATCGCGGATCAGGTGGTCCTGATCTTCCGAATCAAGATAGGCAAACACTTCGCTGGAGATATCGCGTGGCAGCAATCGGAAGACCACAACCCGGTCTGATTTCTCCAGGCTTAGTATGAGATCGGCCACCTCGGGCGCAGGCGGGCTCCACCTGTGAAGACGCTGTTTGAGCTGTCCCCAGTCACTATGGTCGACAAGCTTTCTCACTTCGTCTGCAGACATGCGGTCCATCTCCATCCCTCCAATCTGTCCATGCTAGTGTACACATCTATCTATCCTCGTCTGCATACTCGCTTGCTGTTGGTTATCCAAAGAGCGAGAACGCATCCAGGGTGGACGGCACAAGCACACTGGAATCTAGTGCTCTTCACTGCACATCGATTATCGGCTGAGGTGCACACCGTGTCAACAGCTCTGCGAGACGCGTGCCGCCCAGACGTTTCGAGCTGCACCATACGCCCGGTATATTGTAAGACGCTTGAGATGCACCTGTGCAGCCAACCCGAGTTATGTTGAGGCCCTTGGCATTTGCGCGTTTCGACTCTATACTCTAAGTTAGGGTTAAGATGGGAAAGGACTGACCATGTCGGAGCGTCTACCAATAGCAGAAATCGCTCGGATGTACTACGAGCACGGCAGAAACCAGGAGGACATTGCGAAGGAGTACGGCATCTCGCGCTCCACCATCTCGCGCGTTCTGAAGCGTGCTCGCGACTTGGGCATCGTGCGCATTTCCATAGTC
>JAAYAB010000270.1 GCA_012719595.1 Bacillota bacterium | reverse complement strand
TCTAGGAGGAGTGAAGGGCTAGGCCTGACCTGGGCACTCGTGAAAAACCGGGCCTGATCTTTCGAAACGCGCTGCAACCGGCGCGTTTCTTGTTGAAGAGGTGGTAGACGTTAGAGAGGACGTAGAGACAGGGATAGCAAACTATGGTGTCGAACTGAGAGACAGCGCAGATCCGACGGTGCATGAGCAACTGCTCTCTTGGATTGACAGGAGAATGGAATGGATGGGACGGACAGGTGACAGCCTACTGTCCCCAGCAGGCGGTACGCGGGTGAGGACAGGGGCGACGCGGCAGGCGCCTAAGCCAACAGAGCCCTCAGATAAAGCGGCGCATCGAGCAGACGCATCTGCTTACCTGTTGTGCGTACTCGCCTGTTTGCTCGTAACTGGAATACTGGTCATGTCGCCCGACTGCGCCCTGGCAGATGACTCCGCCGACATACTCCCTCCGGTCATATCAATAGTCAGTCCTGATCCTGGTGCTGATCTCTATTCTCCCCTTAGCATCACAATAGAGGTGGAATACACCGACCTGGGCTCAGGCGTCGACCCAGCGACGGCCTACCTGTTCGTCAATGAGGCGGATGCGACATCCGAGATGGTCGCCTCCGAAGAGAGAGCGGTGCTTACTCTCACCGGACTGCGCCAGGGGACCTATGCGGTCAGGTTTGGTGTATCGGACAACGCAGGGAACAGAAGCGAGATTACGTGGTCTTTTGAGGTTCATGGCGTGTTCGAGGAATTTGGCTTCTCAGGCACGAGCGACCTCCGACTCGACTGGAAACCTGTGAAAAAGGCCACTGAGACTCTCGATCTGGCCTTGACCGGAACGCTCATGGGCTTTGCTGTCGAGGCTCGATCCAAGCTCAGAGTCACTGATTACCCGGGCGGCAAGCCCTTGCTGTCCACAGGCGAGCTAAATCTCTACCTGGACAAGTGGTCCGTGGTATTGTCACGGGCGAGCGGTTCGTTGTCGTTCGGCCATGTGCAGGCTCCCGTTGCGCTGGAGTTGGCCGCTGTCGGCCCGCAGATGATGGGGGCTACCGGACGAGCGAAGCTTTCTCTTGCTGGCGGTGGAGTTGACATACAGGCCTTCACCGGCCGCATAGCTCGCTCAACGGGATTTGGCATCTCAGTCATGGATGCTGTCGGCGCGCTTGTCGAGTACGGTGCGGGCAGGCAGACTGCGATCAGAGCTGCCTACGTGTCTCTGGGCGGATCTAGCGGCTATGACGTAGCATCGATCAGCGGTCAGGGCATCCTGAAGAGCGTTGTTGCAGTTGCAGAGGTCACCTATGCGCAAGCACATTCGCCCGGCACCTCCGGCTTCGGCCTTGCAACGCATCTCGATACGGTCTTTGGCCGCACACATGTCGGCATGGATGTCCAGCTGATCGAAGAGAGTTTTCCATCGGCCATTGCCCCATCGTGGCTGACGGCGGGGAGCGGAGGAGCGGTCGGGGCCTCTATCAGGACCACTACCAGCCTGGGATCTGGCAGCAGCCTCCGCGTCGACGGAGCGCTCGTGCGTGATAACCTCGCCGGCAGCAAGCCCTCCACTTCCCAACAGATCAATGCGCTGATCAGCTACCGGCACCGGATGGCCTCGGGATGGACACTTGGTGCGGACCATGGATACCAGCACAAGACTACTATTGGTGGGTCGGGTTCAGGAGCGGGTTCAACCTCGAGGAGCTATGGCGTTTCAGCCGACGGCCGGCTCAGCATCGCAGGCGCGAGTCTCCCGGCCAAGGGCAGTATCACTGCCACGGATTCTATCGACGCGAGCACTCTGAAACAGACGGGGTCACAGGCACTCTCACTCTCGATGACGGTTCGCATAGGAGGGCAACGGCTCACTCCGGCTCTGACATTGAAAAGGACTCTTGATGCCTCTGGAACTGCCTCATGGTCGGCAGAGCTGAAGCTCGGCTCCATAGACTTCTCTCTGCCCTTCGATATCAAAGCTGCAGTGTCGTTCTCGGCGAAGGGAACCGCTCGAGTGCCGGCGGGCGCTTACACACCAGACAAGACCACCGCTCAGGCGGGAGCCCAGATCTCGCTGTCCCGGCAGGTGTTCCGCAACTCAACTGTCCGCCTCGATGTGGGGATATCGAGGTGGTCCAACACTGATGCGACCAGTACCTCTGGATGGGATCAGTCGATTGGGTTGAGTCTGTCGACCAGGTTCTGAGGCGGCTCTTCTGACGCAGCCCTTCTGACGCGGTTCCTCTGCGGCAGCCCTTCTGACGCAACTCTCCTGATGCAACGCTTCTGGCACAGTTCCTCTGACGCAGCTTCTCTGAGGCGGCTCTTCCGGCGCGGCCTTCATGACGCAGCTCTTCCGACGCAACTCAGCTTCGTAGTGCTGCAGCAGCCCCGCAGCTATCCAGCGGCTATCCAGCAGCAGTCCAGCGGCAATCGAACAGCTGTCTGTCCGACGGCTTGATGAACAGAGCAGTTGCAGGGAAGCTTACCTCCGCGTGAAGGGAACGAAACTCACCAGGCCGTGGTTCTCCATGTCAAGGACATCGCCGTTCTTGGTGACTCGCCACAGAGTTTGAACTGCTCCGGCAGGACCCACGGGTATCACGATCCTGCCCCCGTCTTTCAGCTGTTGGATCAGAGGGTG
>JAAYAB010000046.1 GCA_012719595.1 Bacillota bacterium | reverse complement strand
GCGAAGTACTCCTCTATGAGTGCCTGATAGCGATCGAGGTTCGGGACGATGACTCCAATCTGAGAGGGGTCCAGTGCTGGATCATCGCTGAGCAGCTTGGCGATGCGCGTGGCGATTCCTCGCACCTCCATCTCACGGGTGTCGAAGCGATCGACCCACCGGCCGCTCATCTCCAGCACAAGCCGGTCCTCGAACCTGCTTTGAAGCAGCGAAGTCCTTATCTGCTCGATGGAACCCTCTCCGTCGAGCTCAGCCGGCAGAGCGCGTCTCAAGACATACGTCCTCGACGCGATTTGAGACAGCGCGTTGAGCAGCCTCCAATGGAGCCCGGCTGCGGGATAGACTCCGTCGATCACGAGGCACACGTCTCGCAGCGCATTCACTCTCTCGCATTCAGACTTGTCCGACTCAAGTGCCTCAAGAGCGATCGTCTTGAGCAGGTCATCGCAGGCGACCTCCTTGGACCTCATCCGCTTCAAGAACTCATCGCCTACGAGTATCAGGTCTCTTTCCCTGGGGCTCAACTCGCCCTGACTGTACGCAATCGCGAATCCCTGGCGCACGACCTCGGGCTGAGTGTTGATCAGCTGCAGAAGAGAACGGGTGACTGCAGCGGCCGTCCCGCGAAACTCCCGCACGTCAGGAAGGTATTCGAGGTCGTTTCCGAGGTCTTCCAGGACCGACTTCACGACGAACTCAGACGTGTCGAGACTGATTCTGCGTACGCCGGGGGCTGCAGAATCTGCGATTTCTCTGGCAAGGCTGTCGAGGGTCACAACTGATACGCGGGAAAGCACGTCTCCCAGCTCTCTGCGGACCATGGCCGCCTTCTGCGCGGCGGGAGCTAGGAATAGGACGTCGCGGTTGCTAAGGCTGTTGAGAAGATCACGCCAATCCATGCCTGTGCATGTGACGCGGGCCATCTACGCTCCTCCAATTCTGCCTCAACGTGGCAACCCATGTCCAAGAATATTGTATCAAAGCATGTCCTCCATTCATACACCGTTCTTGTTCGTCCCCCAGCGGGAATCGGAGGATTGAAGCGGAATAATAACTGGAGTGAAGCTGCTCGGCTGTAGACTGACTCGTCCTATGCTGCAAACTGACTCGTACGATAACGGAGGTATTCCCTTGATAGACCTGCACGTGCACTCCCACCACTCAGACGGGACGCTCTCGCCGCCCGAGCTGATAGACCTGGCCTCTCGGAGCGGCCTCTCGTGCATATCGATCACGGATCACGACACAGTCTCGGGTCTTCCATCTGCGGTCCAGGCTGCCAAGCAGTCCAACTTCCGGCTGATCACCGGACTTGAGATCAGCGTCGATCAGCCGCGGGCCCACATCCTGGGGTATGGAATAGACCACGATGACGACCGGCTCTGCGGCACCCTGGAGAGGGTTGCAGAGAGCCGTCACAGGCGCAACCCCAGGATAGTGCAGAAGCTGCAGCAGCTCGGCTATGAAGTGACCATGGACGACGTCGAGGCTCAATCCGACGGCGACATACTCGGCCGAGTTCACATTGCCAGGGCACTCGTTGCGAAAGGGTACTTCACCAACACCGACACAGTGTTTGAGAACTTGATCGGCTGGGGCCGCCCTGCATATGTGGACCGAGAGCGCTTGACTGCCAAGGAAGGGATAGCTCTCATTCAGAATGCAAGAGGTGTGGCCGTACTCGCCCACCCAGGGCTGCTTTCTGAAGATCGAGGCGAGATCACCCGAATCGTGTCTACGCTGGTGGAGTGCGGCCTCCAGGGCATCGAAGCCGTGTACACTGAGCATTCAAGAGAACTTACTCGATTCCTCATAGATCTGGCCTCCTCCAAGAACCTCGTCTGGACGGGAGGCACGGATTTCCACGGTGATAACAAGCCCTCCATCCGCCTCGGAATAGGGCGCGGAGACATAGTGATCCCCGACGAGGTGGCAGACCGGCTGCAGTCGCTCATAGACAGCAGCCGAAGAGCAGACTGAAGCGCGCAGAATCATCCGTATTGGGCGATTGTGCGCGGCGCCTCCTCGCGTCTATAATGGTGATGCCAGATTATGGAGACGCCCCGGGGTCATCCTAAGCGGCAAACCACAAGACAAGGAGGCAGACGACATGAAGTTCTTCACCGTTCGCAAGGTAACCACACTGGTTGTTGCACTTGGCCTACTCCTTGGACTGCTGGCTGTGCCCGCCTCGGCTGCTGGAGAGACCTCGATCTTCAGCAGGGTGGAGAGCCTTGGAGCCCTGCCCGTATCCGATGAGGACTGCGCGGAGATTGAGGGCGAGGGTGCACTGCTCGGCCTTGCTGCTGGTTTGGCCGGAGCACTGAGTGCAGGCATAGCTCGCGTGGCTAGCTACTGCGTAGACCAGGTCGCCGACTGGATATTTGGAGAAGACGACGATGGGGACGAGTGGAGCACTCGAGGGCTATACGAGTCGATGGCGTCAGGGTTCGTCGGCGGTCTGGTCGCAGGATTCCTCGCTCCGTATCTCTAGCCGTCCCGCACATCCGGAGTGTCGGTGCCCTCGATCTGGCTCGTGTTGGTATCCATAGCTGACCTTGACCTTCTTGCTCAGTGACTGCCTATTGACTACATGGCTATCTCTAAACCAGGTGGCTCCGCCTGCACCGCAGCTGTGGAGCCGCCTGGCCGCTCAGATGAAGGCCGGAAAGGAGAATGTCCATGACGCGCCTGAACCATCTCGTCCTGTTCGCGGCGATGCTCCTTGTCAGCACGGTGTTTCAGATTGCGAGAGATATGAAGCTCTCCCCCAGGGCCGTTGGAGAGGCCGCGGTCACTGCGATCATTCTGACTGTCCTGATAGCTCTTCTGAGCAGGTACCTTGGCAGGAAGAAGGGCCGTTGACGAAATGGGGACGACCTGCTGCCGGGCAGTCGCGACACTCCTAGCGGCCTTGCTGTCCCTCTGGACGCGCCAAGCAGAGGCTTTGACCCCGCCACAGGCACTCAGTTGTTCGCACTCATGGTGCAATCAGTTCAGCCGGCATCCTCAGCGCTTCGAGCAGACGACCAGCTTCTACGAATCGAGGTTCGAGCCGGGCAGGAAACAACTTCACGAGTGGTCGTGCGGGCCGGCTGCGCTGGCGAACCTGCTGAGTGTCTTCTTCGGGTGCCCCACCGACGAGAATGCGATCATTGAGAAAGGCGCTGCAGCCCGCGGGGATACCGTTGGCGCAGAGGCGCCACCCCAGTCTGGTAGGGGATCTAGCTTGGCCGCTCTGCTGGAGTCCGCCCGGAGTCTCGGCTTCGACGCTGCGGTATACCTGATGGACGCCGCGCTCCTCCAGCTTGCTCTGGCTGAAATCCGCGTTCCTGTGATCGGGCTCCTCCGCGAGTCGGCGGGCCACTTCGTGATCGCTGTCGGCCAGGTTCGCGGAGACACTCTCGTGTTCGATCCGGCCTTGGGCTTCAGACTCCTGCCCGAGAAGCAGCTCCTCGACAGATGGTCCGGATTCACACTCGTGGTGGATCCCGGGACAGGGCGAATCGACGCGTGCGGCGCCACGGTTGCCAGTCTAATCCACGGCTTCGAACAGCGGCGAAGGTTCCTCGACGAGCTGACTTGGATCGTCCACTGAAAGCCCTCTGAACAGCCCCTGACAAGGCCCTGTTTAGCATTGAGCAGCCCCTGAGAGGAGTGAGGCTCGTGATCCTCAGGTCCCCATTCGCCCGCATAGCCGCGGCGCTTGCAGCGATCTTCATCGCATCATCGCTCGAGATATCGGGCTCATCAACACCTGCGGCTCTACAGAGGGAAACCAAGTCATCGCGAGGCAGCGCCCGCGTCGTCATCGAAACCAGCGCGCAGATCACTGCGCGCCCAATATTCATTCGGCCCGTGATTCTGGCCTATGAGCGCCTCAGCATTGCTAGACACAGAGTGTCTCTAGTCCTGACACGGGCTGACTCTCTCGAGTGGGGGTTCACCGTGACTCACGTGCCCGCGCCGGGCGTCACGGTTATCGGTGCAGCCGCCCATATACCGATAAAGCCTGAACTCCGTGCCATCATTGAGGTATCGGAGGCTTTGGCCACTGGCGCCGCCCCGCCTGTATCGCCATCACGCACCTTGTGGGGAGTGGGTCTGGAGTGGAAGAGAGTCGTCGATCCGCTGGCGATCTCGGCCGGGATAGACTACGCAAGCTCAGTACTGGGCGACGCCGCAGATGCGTCTATCCACGGATCCATATCGCTGCTCCTCACCGACACCATATCGCTGTCGCTGTCCGCGTCGGTGTCCGGGATGTGTCAAAGCAACCCGAGCCCGGCGCTGGGCATATCACTTGCGGGCAGGCAAGCTCCATATGGCACACTCTACGCTAGAATCGATTCTTCGCTGGCACCAGCCGACTCAGTCTGTCTCAGCGTGGGGGTTGTACGCGAGCTTGATTGAGGGGGAGGCACAGGCGCCCGAGGAAGCCCAGCGCATGAACGGGCACCGGTATCTGAAGAAGCACTTGAGCTGAGGCAAGCACTAGCGTCTGAAGATGAAGTCCAGTTTCGAAGCAGCATCGGCGTCTGCCAGGTAATAGCTCACTCCGCCGATGTAGTCGGGCTTTCCGGGAAGTGTAAGGAAGTCCTGCCTGTCCAGGACAAGGCTCTGAATGAAGTCGACGGCCATTGGCAGCGCGTCCCTGAGGTCGATATCTGTCTTCAGGCTCTGCTGGATGAGGCTGACGGCCATTGGTATCTTGTCAGGCTTGGCGATGAGCCGCTTTATTGCCGCCCAGATGAACCCATGCTGTCTCTCAATGCGGCCGAGGTCGCCCCTGGTGCTCTCCCTGTATCGGACGTAATCCGTGGCTTTCTTCCCGTCCAGAACCTGAAGACCGGCAGGTATGTCTATGTAGAGCCCGCCCGCGACGTCCGTGTACTTCATCGGCTTTTCGACTTCTATCGGTATCCCACCGATGGCGTCGATGATCTTCGCGAATCCGTTAAAGTTGATGACCAGGTATCCATCCATCTTGATGTTGAGCAGGCGCTCGATAGTCTTGACAGCCAGCGCTTCTCCTCCGAGCGCATAGGCGGAGTTCACCTTGCGAAACCCATATCCCTCGATGTCGACTCTCGTGTCTCTGGGAACAGAGAGAAAATGCGCGCTGTTCTGCTTCCTGTCGATTGATACGACAAGGATCACGTCAGACAGCCGCTCACTCGCATCGAGCCCCAGCACAAGGACGTTGACGTAATCAGGGAGCCTGGACTCGATTGCACGGCGCCGGAATGGGTTGATGGCAGTGAAGTCTGTGAAGTAGAACACTACCGCAAGCACAAGAATTGTGGCTATGAGCAGCCCGACAAGTGCCACCTTTGGCCGCACAGCTCGGACTCCTTTCTCAACGGCTGTCAGAAGATTGCGAGATAGCTACTCCTTCTACACCAGGTGTAAACATCCTGCTCGAGCATTCTGAGAACATCTTGGCAAGTGTGGCCACGGACATCGTCAACACGTTCGACTTCGCCGGACCGTGTCGTCCGCGCGATCTGTAACGCGCGAAAACAGTGACTGCAGTGCTATATTTGGCAAGAAAGGAATGAAATTTCTCGAAATGCGATGAACGCCGTTGATTTACATATCATTCCATGGTATTATACTGCTAAACACATGTGAACGATGACTTCAGCCTTGTCCTTAGCATCACACTCACGTGCTGAAGGAGTGATTGCTGGTGAAGTCAACGGGCATTGTCCGCAGGGTGGATGAGATGGGGCGCATAATACTGCCTGCTGAGCTGAGAGAGCGTTACCACATACGCAGGGGCGACAGCCTGGAGATCATGTTTGACGACGCGTCCGTTATACTGAGGAAGTACCAGCCGTTCTGCATTTTCTGTGACGGAGACGATGGTCTCGTGAGATTCCGAGGGAGAAGCGTCTGTCGCAGATGCATCTCAGAGGTACAGTTGCTATCGTGACCTAAAGGCTGGCGAATCAACAGGCATCGGCTGGGCGCCACATCTGCTCAAGGGGTTCCAGACTGCTCCTCTGTCTGCTCCAAACCATCCTCAAGGATAACTCGTTCGACCGCCTGGGTACTCCTTCGCCACGGAGTGAGATCTCTTGTGACTCCCATAGCTGCTTGGATAATGACCCCCGTCAGAAGAGCAGCGGCGATCGTGCCTATCCCTACACGACCTCCGAGCGCGGCACCTATCAGGAGGACCAGTACCTCCATGCTGGTCCGAATCGCTCGGACTGACCATCTCGTCACAGCGTGCAGGCCCATCATGAAGCAGTCTCGCGGCCCTTCTCCCAGGTCTGCATTGATATAGACTGCCGTACCCACTCCTGTGAGAACGATGCCGGCAACAAGATACAAGGCTCTGGGCAGAAGCGACGATTGCGGGCCTATCAGATAGAGGGACGCGTCCACGATGAACCCGATGAGGATCATATTGACTACCGTACCGATTCCAGGTCTCCGTCTCAGCAGAACAGCAGCTGCACCTATCACCAACAGCCCGACGACCTGTGTGACCCGACCGACAGACAGCCCCGTTATCCGGGATAACCCGAGATGGAATACGGTCCAGGGCCCTGCCCCGAGGTCCGCTCGTATCACTAGCGCCAGCCCTACGGCGAGTGCGGTGATGCCTGCCAAAAACGCGATCCATCTGGCACACAGGTACGCAGCAGCACACCGATTGTGCGTTGCGAGCGTTCCTAGTCTCGATTTCAGCGTTGCGGACTCTCCCGCTGCACCCAAGCCTCTCAGTCTCCTTCGGCGACATGATCACTGTGCTCAGACTACAGCACCCTCCGGTGCGTGTCAAGCCAGCTTGCGGTCACACATACACATTCTGCATGTTCTGATTGCTGCGATATAGAAGGAGCTTACGATTGGGAATAGAATAAATAGAACGATCAGGCCTATCTCAGACGAAACATGCATTATATGCAAGGAGATGAAGTCAGATGAGAAAGTTTTTGGTGCTCCTGACTAGCCTGTTGCTCATCATAGGAGTTGCGGCTAGCGCTGGTGCCCAGTCTGGGGTCATGGGGTTTGACTACACGCTGTCGACTTCTTCAGTAACGGCCTATGGTTCCATGGCTCTGACGGACAAGATCAAGGTTGGCGTGGAGTATTCAGGACTTCTGAGCGGAACTGGCGATTTCAGAGCGGACGTCCTGTATCAGGCAACCGGGAGCGGCCAGTCGTCGCTCGATGTGGGAGCCGGAGTCGCCTTCACGACACCGATTTCAGGGTTCCTGGTGCTTCAGGGCACGAACTACTTCACCGAGCAGCTGTTCCTGCACACGTCAATCGTCTACAAGATCACACCTGCACCGACGAGCCTGTCCTGGAGCGCTGGCGTCGGCTATGACTTCTCAGACTCGATGTTCGCGAAGGTTTCCTATGCCAACGGAGCCATCGCAGTCGGCATGGGCTTCCGATTCTAGCGATCTCGAGCTGAGAACCGCTTAAACAGCACTCGACACTAGGCGGGGACGAGGTCCCCGCCTAGTGTTTTTCCGCGTCGGCCAGACTTCGCTGAGTCGGCAGCATCGATCAGTATCGCTGAAGCAGCTTCAGGAGTTCCCTGTCGAGCTTGTGCCCATGCCAGTCCTCATACTGGACGTCTTCTCTGCCCGAGTCGAGTATGCCAAACGAACCCCTGAAGCACCATAGTGCATACCCAATCCCAAACTCAGTGAGGACGCTGAGAACATCGGTGAACCAATCCAGCACGACCCTATGTGGTGTGCGCGAGAACGCTCCGCCCTCGCCGCAGTGGACTCCTACCCCCTTCTCCGTAAGCGCCGCCCACTGGCTGTAGTGCCGCACCAGCGCCTCGCGATCCCATCTCTCCCCTGACGGCAGAGTCAGCGGCCATTCAGGCTCGACTCGAGCCATGCCCCTTACCCAGTCGGCCAGATAGTGACTGATCTGCATGGGCAGGTAGGCTCTGCAGCTCTGAACTACTCCCAAGTCGCTGAGCTGCGGCATAGGCCTGTTTCCGAAGCACGTGCCGTCCGCAATGATGAGCCGGTCAGGATCGACCTCCCTGATGGCAGCAACGGCGCTGCGAACTACCCTTTCATAGTCGCTTTCGCTGAAATCAGAACGAGGGTTGACCTCCCTTGGCTCTTTTGGCTCGTTGACCAGGTTGAAACTCAGACGGTCCGCCGCGACTCCCTTGTACCGCCTGGCGAAGATCCGCCAGTAGTGACAGAAGAGGTCCACTGCCTCCTTGTCCCGCCACAGATTGAACGGCTCCTGCCTCGAGTTGTTCACGCAGTATCCGGGTGCACGGTGAAGATTCAGGCACACATGTATGCCGTATCTGTCCCCAAACTCCACCGCGCGGTCGACTTTGGCAAGCTCGTCCTCACGCATGGTCCACAGGTCATCGCCCTCGATAAACCTGGCGTAAGTCATGGGAATGCGAACGAAGTCAAATCCCCAGTCCGCAATCCACTTGAAGTCGTCCTCCCGGAACATGCCGTCATACCTATCTCCCTCGGGCTGGAGAAACATCTCAAGCAGGTTGAACCCTCTCCATCTTGGCAAGACTCTCTGCTCTGCCATCCGTGCAATCACCTCTGCAATATGTAGCCAACGTGCTCTGGCGCCCGAGCGTTCGGATGCGCGCAGCGGCCGCAGCTGAATGCTCGTCAAACCCATGATATCAGTGCAGCCGCGCGGAGTCCAGCCCTGTGGCGGTGCGAAGATGTGACAGATAGGTCACGTACACGACAAGAGCAGTCCGCAAGAACTGCCCTTGTTGTGAAAACCTCAATTGATGGACTTGGTGGAGCCGAAGGGAGTCGAACCCTCGACCTCTTGAGTGCGATTCAAGCGCTCTCCCAACTGAGCTACGGCCCCATGAAGCTGACCGGGATTCAGAACGGTTCACCCGGCAACGAATCGTATTATACCACAAGAGTGTCTGCCTGACCAGTGGAGATCGCTTCCGCGGCGACCTGCTTGACGCTGAGAATCGCGGTAACAGGCTGGAGCCTGCTTGAGCTCCAGCCTGTCAAAAGCTCTCCTGCCCGGCGGCTTGTTCTCACAGGCACTTCGTGATCGCCGTCTCGGCCTTCTCCTTCTTCGTGCGCCCGCGATCGCTCATGCCGTTGTCCTTCGGATCTGTGCCGGAACCAGAAGCCTGAGCCACCTTGGGGACGTGATTGACGCGTGCCCTGCTCTGGATGTCGTCTTCGACGGTGTCAAGCACTCTCGACAGCTGAGACACAACGGTCATATCTCCGTAGGTCCTCTTCGAAACCCAGCTTAGATACACTCTCTCAGTCGCCCGCGTGATGCCTTGATAGATCATGCGATACGTTGACCGAGCCCCAAGTCCAACCTTCCCGCGGCGTTCCAGGTTCGTTACGTAGGTTCGCGTGATGTGCTCCTCGTCCATCCCGGGAAGTATGACGACCCTGAACTCCCGCCCCTTGGCGTTCCACAGGTGACAAACAGAGGCATTTGGCAGCCTTCGCGAGTACACCCTCAGCTCGTCTGCAGTGTGGCAGAAGACTGCGATCTCGTGCTTCTGATATCCTTCGTCATGCAGCTGATCGACCAGGTCCTCGAGCAGCCGAAGCTCATCGAGTTCCTCTTCCGCCCTGATGTACTCCACCTTCGGAACGGGTCGATACACCTCGCTCAGACGAATGACTTCCCCATCGTCGTAGTCGAGCGTGAACAGGTCGAGTCCCTCCGGGAATCCATACCTCACCTCATTCTGCGCCTGGTTCTTGTTGCCGATGAGCATCAGATGGTGCCGCCTGCCGAACATCGCCCGGAGAGCCGTCTGCTCCGCTCTCGTGAGTTCCTGGTAGTCGAGCACCACTACATAGCGATATCTCTCCCTGAAGGCCTGCCGCAGATCTGCCTTCGATTCGAAAAGCCTGCATACAGCAATATATACATCCTCCGCATCTAGGAGGAGGTTGTTCTTCAGGACCTTCTCGTAATGGTAGTACTGCCAGAAGTTCTCGTCGTTCCTCACATCCTCGGGTGTCAAGAGATTGCACTTGAGCCTTCTTATCTTCTCATACAACCTCAGCCTCGCAAGGGAGTCAGCACTCTCGAGATCACTGAATCCCTTTATCACGCTGTCTATGATCTGGCGGCGAGTGCGCTCGCCGATCATCTGCACCTTCCTGCGGACCGAACAACCAACCTCTTCGTCATCCACCTCGTCTTCATCGTCAGGGTCGTTGTAGACCACCTCAATGCGATCAGTATCCCTGTCCCAAAACATCAGTCTATCGACATCGTCGAGGTGCTTTGACACCAGAGAACGGCACAATTCGTGCACTTCCCTGACCTCAAGCGCTGTATCGGTAAGCCCGGGCACATCCCTGAGCAGGTTGGCAAGTCGTTCGCCGGTCCCCGTCTGCTTGCGAGGGACCAGGACTAGGATCTCATCGGGATCTACGCCGTTCTCGAGAAGCCATCTCAACCTGTGAGCTGCCACTGTCGTCTTCCCTGTCCCGGCATCGCCGATGACCATGACAGGAGTGTTCTTGCTGTAGCGGGCAGCAAAGGCCTGATTCCGATCGAGATCTTTTTCGTCAATAAGCATATTGACTCACCCCCCGTTTGATTAGCCACAGTATGCTGCTATTAGTCTATACTCCTCAGAGAAGAATTATCTGTCAATCGGGGTCGGGCTTCCGCTCCGCACACTACCTCCTTCCCCAAGATAATGGGCACACGGGGCAATCCAAAGCGCCCGATCCAATCACACGTTCCGATTGTATTATCTCATTTCTCGTTCGGATAGTCTATCTATATTGAGACCTCTGTCCGACTAAGCAGCAGCTAAAAGCCTATTGAGCTACTGGCTCGGTTACCTTGATTAGTTCAATGATACAATAACACAAGGCCGATATCAAAGGGCAATTCGGCACCCAAAGCCAGAGACGGCCAGACTGCTGGAATTCATGTCCTGCAAACCCTCTGCATGGCAGACTTGGCTTCCCTCTTTGAAGGAAGAGGACACGGCTTGTCGAATAGTCAGTCTAATGGGGGTGTTGGCCGCATCTATGCATGGCGAAGAGCTGAATGCGAAGTTATGCAGGATTCCCGGAGTGCTGGGCGCTAATGTAGTGTTCGACGAGCGCGGGGACCTCGATGAGGTCCATATCATGGCTGATTGCAGCCGCCCGGCAAAGGAGATCATGCTCGACGCTAAGTCGGTGCTGTTCGTATGCCTGAAGATGCCGATCGACTTCCGCAAGATATCGGTCGCTCGGATCGATACGACGGCCGAACCTGCCGGCGAGGCCCCTCAGCCGCCCGAGCGGACTTCAGGAGAAGCGCCCCGGGTGATGCTGACCGCGGCGTATGTCAAGCGTCTCTCTTCTGAGAGATATCAAGTAGTGGTAGAGCTCAAGCTCGGCGAGGAGCTGATATCCGGGAGCAGTGACGGAGCCAGTGGACGCGAACCCATTCAGAGGGTCGCGGCGTCGGCGACCATAGGCGCCTTGTCCACGCTTCTCCCCAAGGCGCACATAACGACTCAGATCGAGCTGCTGGGAAGCTACTGCATAGCAGACCTCGTTGTCACCGACGAGCAGAGCCCATATGGCCACAACCTCATCGGTGCAGTTAAGAGCACAGGAGACATTCCATGGGATGTCTCTCGCGCAATTCTAAAGGCTCTGAATAGGAGGCTGGGCCCCGCGATTTTGGAGCACCTGAGCGCGACTGCCTCCGACTAGCCGAATAGCTGCATTCTTGCAAGGAAAGACTTCTAGTACTCGGTGGTTTATTTAGGCAGTCAAAGAAAGCCTTAGTTGTTTTAGCCAAGCCAAGACAATG
>JAAYAB010000269.1 GCA_012719595.1 Bacillota bacterium | reverse complement strand
CCAACGACGATGGTGAGCGACGATTCTGTGTCTGCGCGACAGCTGGATCGGCTCGGAGACATGAAGAAACCCAGCTAAAGCTGGGTCGTTTGCTGGTACGCCCGGAGGGACTCGAACCCCCGACACCCAGATCCGAAGTCTCGGGCAAGTCGTCTGGCGGTCTCGCGGACGGTCTAGCCGTGTCACTGATTATGCAGGTAGTATCTAGTATAATGGTCTCATGACTACAACCCTCTACGCCCCTCTATTGCAGGAAGGAGTAGCAGGGGAGTAGCAACCCGTCACCTTCTCTGGAACACGGTCCGACACGTGATGGGCGTGAAGGCAGGCACGTTTGCAGCCTGGATGACACCTACCGGGCCGTCCTCGACAGTTGACTCAATGACACTGCATCCGTAACCCGAAAACTCGACTACATCACCATGCATTACACCTTCAGGGTATCTAACAGCGATCCTAAGCCTGTCAGTCGGTGCGTCCCAGCCATCTCCAATGAATGTCCAGTTCAGATACCCGACACTGCTCAGCAAGGTCACAGCACGCTTGGCGGTGTACTCAACTGTGAATGTTCTGATTTCGTCCTGAGCCTGATAGAAAATGGTCACCACAGTGCCGAGCCGATTGCTGACGACACTGTAAGTGCCTTCCTGTCCCGAGTTACTGAGATCGAGTTTCTTGCCACTGTCGTAGACCACGACACTCTCAATGCCATAGTGTCCGGCCATACTGACTGTGTACCAAAGCTGAGAGAACGATCCCTCAAATACAGCGGTCCTGCTCTCTTTTACAAAGAGATCGCCATCCGCCTCAATCTCAGCCTCTATCGATACATCGGCGAACCAGTAAGCCTTCGCCTCAACAGCGTGGCTCGCAACGGCGAGGGCTATAACTGCAAGGACGAGGGCGAGGACTGGGATTCTTGTGTTCAGCCTCGACACAACGGTCACCGTAGTCGCTTCCTTTCTACTAGCTTAGCTCCGAACTTCCTTAGCTTCACGTATGCATTGCTGGCACACGTTCTTGCCCTTGAACTCGCCGACCTCCTCGACTCCTCCGCAGAACACGCAGTACGGTCTGTGCTTTTGCAGGATGATCGCTTCTCCGTTCACGTAGATCTCGAGCGGGTCCCTCTCTGCGATGTCCAAGTTGCGCCTGAGCTCAACCGGAATCACTATCCGTCCGAGCTCGTCCACCTTTCTGACGATGCCGATCGATCGCACCCCACTCACTCTTCCCATCTATCCTATCCATAGTATAGCATGTTTGTATGTATATGGGAAGAGACATCACAGAGTACGAGAAAAGCCCGGGCGCTGGGTCCGGGCGATTCGGTTTATCGTGTGGTCTATCTCTCGAACCATCGCCAGACGGTTCGTAGCCAACCAGGCGGCCACTGAAGTGGCTTCGAGATCTCGAGGAAGTACACTGGCCCGCCTGTGGCTCGATAGATGCCGCCAGCACTGATGCACCAACCCCGTAGCACCCAGAAGCTCGGGTAGTAATTCAGGCTGAGCTCGTATCGGCTAGCCGGCTGCGATCGCCGTGAGTAATCGGTACGCGTGTCGAGTGTCAGAAACAGATCTCTGGCAAGCTGGTAATCGAGTGTTGTCCCTGACGACAGCACCCACTCGCCCGCATCCAGTCGAACTCCGTAGTTGCTAGACCCAGTGAGTTGTCCAGCCCGGCAGCCGACAGCTGTCAGCATGAGCAACGCCAGCACTACCACCACGACGGTAATACCACTACCTCGTCTCAACGACTTCGCCTCCTTAGTCTCCGAATATGGTCTTGAGAATGATCCATCACCCCCGGCTCTAGTCCGAGGGTGGAGATGAGTTTCCCAGTATGTCTCTTTCGCTGGATTCCGGTATCACAGGGTCCGGTATCGCAGCAGGACCAGCAGCCAGCGTTACCTCAGTAGCGAGATCCAACAGGTTCGTCTTGCCATCTGTCAACTGCTTTTTGAGCCACTGCACCGCTTCCTCGATCCACTCGATGATCTTCTTCTTTGGGATCAGTAGACGCAGTAGAGCAGGCATTTTCTCATAGACAGCGGTGAGAACCGCCTCGAACTTGATCCGGCCGGTTCCGCTACCGTACTGCTTCTCTGCCTGGACGACCATCACACGGATCAGGCGCTTGATGATGTCGATCCTGCCCTTGCGCCACAGCCAGATCACAGCGGCGATCCCGGCCAGGACGATCAACACGTCCAGCCAATACACCTGCAGCGGTGCGGCCAACCCTTTGAGAGCACCGACAATGTGCATACAACCGACCTCCTGATAACAAAATGGGGCCATTCGGTAGAGACCAAGGCCCTTCCAGTAACAAGAGGAGCCACCTGGCTCCTGAGGACACTACGCATAGGCTCGATTCAGCCAACCTTTCTCAAACACCGCCAGATTCGGATTCTGCATCACGAGTTGCCTGTAGAAGGCCGCCGCCTCTGCTCGAAGTGCTCCTATCAGTTCAACTGAGTTGACGCTGTTGACGGCTGCCAAGGTCTTTGGGCCTAGGATCCCATCGACCTTCACGTCTCGTCTGCGAGATGCATGGAGTGCCCGCTGGAGAACCTTGTGAGCGGCCGACGGCCCGATGTTCACACTCAGATCAAGCACCTTGGTCGCCACTTCGCCGTCTGTGATCTTACCGTAGCCGTACTTGTCCCACCAATCGTGCCTGTATCGCTCCTTGGCCCGCTCTGGAGTCAGCTTCTTGATATCGTCGATGTCTACGTCTCCGTCCTGGTCGATATCCCCCACCTCAATGCCGAGTTTCTGCAGGTAGCGCAACGAGATGCCGAAGTTGGTCGCGCCTCCCGGATCGCTCTTGTGGTTGACGAATCCGCCCTCATGAGCCAGCACAACCTCCACCGCCTTATGGAATCGAGCCTCAGCGTCCATCGACATCACCTCCCCTCCGCGTCGATCTGACATGAATGCGCTCTTGGTGCTTGAGATACTTGAGCAAGTGCTGCAGGAACGGAAGGGTGATGTCGTAGTGAAGGGCAATCCGATCGAGGTTCTCCGCGACCGAGACCGCCTCGGTCAGCAAGAGGTAGCCCTCGATGAGTCCGGCCACCCCCATGCCGGCGACCGGGATCCCGCTCATGGCGCACTGGTGACCCAGGATGATCAAGATCAGGTAGATAGCGAGCTTCACCGAGCCGCGGAACAGCCTGTGCGACGACACTTCTCGCCGGATCAAGGCATATGAGAAGCCAGTCAGCCAGTCAAGAGCGACAAGCACAAGAATCGCTCGGAGCGCCGGCGTCACGTCGCCGATGAGGAAATGCAGAGTCGCTATCACAGCCCCAGCGATGGCCTTCCATACAGGCCATTCGGCGAGCCTTTGCAGAACCCAAACCAGATTGTCCCTGATCTCGTCCATCGGGCACACCCCCGTCCTGCCTTATCTCTACGTACATAGCAAAGCCGCTCCTGTAGAGCGGCCGTTTGACAACTAGACACCAGCTATACTGAGATCATCCTCAGAGCCGCCTGTAGCCGAAGACATAGGCGTACTCCGTGAAGGTAGAGGCCGTAACCCCAAGATACAGCACCGCCTGTTCCCCTGCCCTGGTCTCCATCACATAGACCCCTAATCCTGGATCGACCAGCACTGTCGTAGCACCTGCCATAGCCACAGGTCCGGCAACAGCGTGTAAGTACTGTTCTGGCCTTGGCACAACGCCGCCAGGCACATGGACCTCATTGCCGACTATATAGATGTCTGCCAGCAGCGGATCCTCGACATACTGCTCCAGATCGAAACGATACCCAACACCGCCGGGGTGAGCCAATATGTCCGCACTCTCCAGCACAAAGCCGGGATAGATCGTTACGTCAAGCGCCACGACGATATCGTCAACCATGGCCTGGATCTCATACTGCCCTACAGCCTGCGGCAAGAACATAACGTATGTCCCAACAGCTGGGCTAATCGTTCCCATTGCAGGCACAACAGACCATTGCGCCTCAACGGGTGTTCTAATCCCGCCACTCTCACGCCACGCTACAAGCGACACAGCCCTACCCAAGGGGGCAGTCTGATCCGGTATATAGTAACCCGATGCTGGGCCTTCGATGTAGCCGGATTGTTCGCCTGCACGCATCGCAAGCCTGTAATCCGCAGTATCGACCGACCGCCAGGATATACCGTAGGCTGCTGGACCTGACGGAAACACCCCGATACATCCTGCCACGACCAATACCAACACTACAAGCAGCGCTCCGAAGGACATTGCTCTCACGACGATCACCTCCGACTTCAGTATACAGCACAGATTATTCCACTTCCTCAGCATCGGCTCCTTTCTCGAGACGTTATTCACCTTCATGGCCAGTCGGTTTCGCAACTATATCGCAATCATCGCCCTTACGAACTGCCATGATGCTCATGATGTCATAGACTTCATGGCAGACAACAGCCCTCTCTCCACGGCTCGCCAGGTCATCTACATCTGGTTCCATATTGCAGCTACAAGTAACAAATCCATCCGATTCACGAAGGACGTACCATGGCATCTCACTTCACCCCGATGATGATGTAGTTTGCACTGATCGGTTTCCATTCGCTGACACCAGCATCAAACCATTGTGCTACTACAGTCCGATTCGCGTCAGCATAGCACCTGAACCCTCCGAAGTACTGGTTAAACGCACTAGTCGTCGGAGATACGAACCACGTGCATTGCTCAGGCGTGTAACCGCTGGGAGGCGGAATGATCTCTCCATGATTCACGGTCCCCGTCATTATCGCAATAGCTGGTGTCATCTTGGCAATCGCCTGGGCAGTCCGCAGCGGTGTCATATACTTGTTGTTCACCGTGCCAGCCTCAGCCTCAGCCTGCGTCGCAATTGCGTAGTTTTCAACATTCCCCAGCCCTACCTGCGACTTAGTCACCCCATGAGGATTATTCGTGTTGTTGACGTGACTATTCAGCGCCGCCGTAGTAGCATGCCCTCCATGGGGAGCAGAAGCGTTGGTATGTGACGACAGACTGCTCGCAACGGAGTCAACCTCCGCCTTCCTAGCGATATCAGTAGAGTCGACAGGAGCAGCGACCTTCGCCCTACCGCTAGAATCCCGTATTATGAGACGGTTAGCGGTCGCAGAGCTAGTCGCACCATGCACAGACGTAGCATTAGCGTGGGAATCAACCTTCGCCTGCGCTCCACTAGGCGTTTCTGCACCTATCTGAGCAGCGGTTACTCCATGCGGATTGCTCTTGTTGTTCACGTGGCTGTTCAGTGCCGTCGTAGTG
>JAAYAB010000268.1 GCA_012719595.1 Bacillota bacterium | reverse complement strand
GGCTTGACAGCATGAACGAGTCCAAGAAAACGTCCGCACCCCTCATAGCCGACATGGACGCCTATGTCTCGACCATTTGTCACTACACCTGGTCCAAGTACCTTCGCAGGCACAAGCGGGACTGGCGCAACACCAGCATCAACGAGATGCCCGACGTGTCTGGCGATGACTCTGTCGAGGATTCAGTGATCCTAGACGACCAGATTCGGAGGCTTCAGCAGGAAATCTCCTACCTGTCAAGGCAGCACCGGCAAATCACCATCATGTTCTACTTTGAGAACAAGTCGTGCGAGGAAATCGCTGAGAAACTCGGCCTATCCGACACCGCCGTCAGGTGGCATCTGTCTCAGGCTCGAAAGAAGCTCAGGGAGGGAATTGAGTTGGAGCAGAACGGATTGAGCCACACGCCTAGACGACTGATGGTTGGTCTCTGCGGCGACGTAGGACCTCGGGGTCAAGTGGGACTGGACACGGGCGATCTGTTGGCACAGAATATAGTCATCGCGTGCTACGGAGAGGCGCTCACTGTTGAGGAGATCGCCCGGCGGCTTGGAGTTGCCGCGGCATATCTTGAGTATCATATAAGGAACCTGCTCTACATGGACTATCTGCGGGTGGTCAACAAGACCCGGTATCAGACCAACTTCTTCATCCGTGAACCCAAGTACCACGTGGCGCGTGCCAAATACCACCTCGAGCACATAGGGCCTATCGCCGAGCGGATCTATGGCTTCCTGAATGACCGGTACAGCGAGATCGAGGACATCGGCTTTACCGGATGTGACCTGGACAAGGATTTCGTGCTGTGGAGTCTTATTGCACTGACCACGAACAGAGGTTACTTCGGCGCTCTCTACGAAATCTCGAGCCGCCTGGGTATCAGCAAACCGAAGCGCAGAGATGGATCTGAGCACTGGGTCTGCGCGACGCTCTATGACGATGACTACTACAAGTCGCCGGATATCGATCCCGAGGTACTCGACTTCCTGAAGAAGTCCGAGGGAAATGGAGTTAAGACCTGCTACACATCGCTGGGTGTGAAGTCATTCCAACTAGACGGGTACGCGACGATCAAGGTCGGCCTTCATTTCCGGAAGTTCGACGAGCCCGAACTAAACGATCTACACCGCATATGGCAGTTGACGCAGTCGGGTCAGGCGCCTAACGAGCACGACAAGCTGGCCATCTCAAGGATTGTGGACCTCGGCTATGTGAACGTACAGAACGAAAAGCCAAAGGTCATGGTTCCGTTCTTCAGCGCAGAGCAGTTTGAGCAGTTCTGCTCAATCACCAGCGAGCTCGAACGCGAGCTGGTAGAAGATACGTTCCCGAGCTACATCGCAAACTACGCGGAGATCATCGACGAGCATATCCCGCGGTTCGTTTCCGAGGATGAACGCAGCTTCGTGAAGCACGACATCGGCCCACAGTACGCGGTCGTGTATTGGTTGTCTGATCATTGCTATCTGCGCTATCCTACCGATGAGGAAGCCAGAAGGCTGTGCACAGTTGCCTGGTGCTCGTGAGAGCCCGTGAGTGTTGGTGAGCGCTCGCGAGTACTAGTGAGCGCTGGTGCGCGAGCCAGCCGATTAGGTGAGGCGTCAGCCGCTTGAAGAAGGAGTGCTGCATTTGGAGCTCTGGGATGTCCTTGACAGAGACGGTTACAAGAAGGGTAGAGTGATGGTCCGCGGCGATGAGATCCAGCCTGGGGATTACCACTTGGTCGTGCATGTATGGATCAGGAACGACAAGGGAGAGTACATGATCCAGAAACGTTCCGACACTGTGGAGCAATGGCCTGGGATCTGGGCTGCAACCGGAGGTTCGGTCATCGCCGGCGAAGACAGCTTGTCGGGGGCAGTGCGCGAATTGGGAGAAGAAATGGGCCTGTCTCTGGACCGCTCGACTTTCAGGCGGCTGATGCGTCAGACGAGAAAGACGGCTATAGTCGATGTGTGGTGTGCCGAAGTAGCGTCTGAGGACGCACCGAGCCCGTGTCCGGGACCCGAAGTCAGCGAGATCATGTGGGTGTCCAAGCAGCAGATCGAAGATATGATTGCTCGAGGCGAGTTCTTTCCCTATGACTACTTGGAGATTCTGCCGGACTAGGGGCTCAGGCGAGTACTTATCACGATCACTCGGATGAGGCCAACAGGCCAAGACAAAACAGCATGCGGTATTGCGGAGGTGTCGGAGTGTCATATCGGGAGGGAATGGCCGCCATTAATCTTGACACGCCTGCGAGAGTCCCGAGAACAGAGTATTCTGCCGACACCCACTGGACCCTCGTGAAGGCAGTGACTGGTATCGAAGTGGATGCCTCAAGTCCAGCTGAGCTCCGGATCAGAGCCAGTGTCGCCTTCAGGCGGGCTTGGAACTACGACCTAAATTGGAATGTTCTTACGCACAACGAGATATTTGGCGAACTGAGAACGAAGATGGGGCATGCAGTATATGCCTCCGGAGGAGTGGACTACGATCAGGAGGTTGTCTGCCCATTCAAGGAGCCTGAGGAGGTCCTTTGCTTCGATCCGTGGGAGGCATATGGGCCGCGCGACCGCCGCAAGCTGACTGAGGAGTTCGAGAATCACTACAGGAAGGCCTGTAACCTTGATCCAGATGCCGTCAACATGACAGGTATCTACGTGACATGCGTGTCGGGACTCATCGAGATATTCGGCTGGGAGATGCTGCTTCTGGCTACAGGGCTGGATCCCGATGGCTTCGGTCAGGTCACAAACAGGTACGCGTCATGGATACAGCAGTACTTCGACGCTCTCGGAGAAGCCGATGTCCCCGTGGTGATGGTTCATGACGATATAGTCTGGACCTCTGGGGCCATATTCCATCCCGAATGGTATCGGAAGTATGTCTTCCCGAGCTACCGCAGGTTGTTCTCACCGTTGATAGACAGCGGGAAGAAGGTTTTGTACACGTCTGATGGTACATACACGGAGTTCATAGATGATATCGCAGCTTCCGGGGTTCATGGGTTTGTGCTGGAACCCACTACGGATATGAAGTATATAGCTGAAAGGTATGGCAAGACTCACATCTTCATAGGCAACGCAGATACCAGAGCCCTGCTCAATGGCACAAGAGAGGACATATACGCGGAAGTCAAGCGATGCATGGACATCGGAAAGGGCTGTCCGGGTTTCTTCATGGCAGTAGGTAATCACATACCCCCCAACACGCCCATCGAGAACGCCATCTACTACAACGACACCTATGAACAGCTGAGCCGTAGATAGCGGCCGTCTCAGTGACAGATGCAGTGAGTGCGGAACACCGATGTAACGTTCATTACTGCTCGGCTGCAGGAATGACAATTGAGATCCGAGTGCCAATGTCTTGCCGGCTCAAAACCTCGATGCGCCCTCCGTGACGCTCGACAATCCACTTCGCGATAGACAGCCCGAGACCTGTTCCGCCTGTGGCTCGAGCTCGAGAATCGTCCGCTCTGTAAAATCTGTCGAATATTCGTGGAACGGCCTCAGGCGGAATCCCAATCCCATCGTCCTGCACCGTGAGCCATGCCATGTCGGCACTTCTCTTGACAGAAACGACAATCCGCCCTCCCGAAGGAGTGTACTTGATCGCGTTGTCCACCAGGATGCGCAGCGCCTGCTTTATCAGTCCGGGATCCGCTTTTGCGTGGACGGGAGTCAGCCTCGATTCGAGCACGTGGCGGTCGTCGATCATCTGTGTCTCCTTGACTACGGCTTCGGCCACGTCGGAGAGGTTGATCAGCTCTTCATGGAGGGGCATTGCGTGGCTATCGCCCTTGGCCAAAAAGAGGAGCTGTTCCACGAGCTCCTTCATGTTTGCCGCTTCTTCCTTTATTGCGTCTATCGACTCCTGAAGTGCCTGCTCATCATGCTTGCCCCATCGGTCCAGCAGATTTGCATACCCCTGAATGGCTGCTATCGGGCTTCTCAACTCGTGTGAAGCATCCGAGACAAACCGGGCCTGCGCCTTGTATGATTCGTTAATGCGATCGAGCATGCTGTTGATGGCTGCAGCCACGCTCTTCAGCTCATCCTGCGCCCCGTCCACGTCGATGCGGGTATCCAGGCGAGCCGCAGTGATGCCCTCAAGCTTGCCTGCAAGCGCCTGAATCTCTTCAGGGCTGTAGGGCCCTCTCGCTGTCGTCATGCTCTGCGCCTTCTCAGCGAGTTCGACGATCGGGCGCATGGTTCGCTGAATGATGTGCCCTCCAATAGAGAGACTCCGCAGCACGGCAAGCAATTCAGCTATTAACAACACGATGAAGATCGCCATTGGGACCCGAATAACAGGGCCCAAGGTCATACGCACGGCGTAGGAGTAATCGTCAGAAGTGAGCTCAATGCGGTAGGTCAGGTTGTAGATTCGGCGAAGGAGAGCCTGTTCGGCATCACCAAGGTGCTCACCAGAACCAACCGGGTGTTCCACGTGAAACTCAAACCAACGAGTTCCGCCGGCTGTCTGTTCAGGAAACGCCCTACGAAAAAGGCCGGGAATCTCACAACCGGTGGGGTCTCGGTCAAGTGGAACAACACTGATCCCGGATATGCTCAGTAGTCTCACAGAGTCTTCGCTGAGGCTTCTTGGATCGCCGATGCTCTCGACAGCTTCGGCGATTCTGTGCTCGGCGTACATGACGATCCCGACAGACACGGCAACCAGCAGAAGGATGTCCAGAGCCAATACGACTCCGACGAGGTGAATCCATAGCCTGAAGTTCAACCTCGAAGTGATTGAAGTGCGCATCCTGCTCCGCACACCCTCTGTCACTGGACTGTGGCTGCTAGTCTTCATCTCGAATCACATACCCGACCCCGCGCACAGTGGAGATCGTCTTGATTCCGAACACCTCGTCGATCTTCGATCGCAGAAAGCGTATGTACACGTCGACTACGTTCGTCTCGCCTTCGAAGTCAAAGCCCCAGACACTCTGAAGGAGTGCCTCGCGGCTTGCCACCACTCCCTTGTTCTCTAGCAAGTACTTGAGCAGATCGAACTCGCGCTTTGTCAGCTCTACAGGAGTTCCCCGAACGGTCACTTGGCGTCTCCGGACGTCTAGACGGAGGTCCCCTACTGACAAGACTCTCTCCTCTTGGGCAGGTCCGGCTACAGTCTTCCTCAAGGCTGTACGGATGCGCGCGAGGAGTTCCTCGATGGCAAACGGCTTCGTGATGTAATCATCGGCTCCGTGGTCGAGCCCGGATACCTTGTCGACCACGCTGTCTCGCGCGGTGAGCATGATAACAGGAACCGAGCTGACTCGACGAATCCTGCGCAGCACTTCCATTCCGTTAAGTCCCGGCAGCATGATGTCGAGCAAAATCAGGTCAAATTCGCCCGTCTCTGCGAGCTGGAGACCTGTCCGGCCGTCATACGCCTTGGTCACCTCATAGCCTTCGTAAGTCAGCTCCATCTCGACGAAACGAGCGAACTTCTGTTCATCCTCAATGATCAGTATTCTCTGACTCACCGCGTGTCACTTCTTCCGCCCTATGTCTCTGGCTCCTGCGCTATCGGGGCCGTGTGCCTGCGGCTATGCCTCCAGACGGGCACGCGGACTGCCCGCCTGGAGGCAGGCTCCCTGAGGGCAGGTTTTCATGCTTCGTCTGCGTTGCCGAGTTCGGTAAACCGATACTGGTAGCCCAACACCAAGCCGACGATGATCAAAGGAAGCGTGATCCAGGGTGCGAAGATCAGCAAGAGCACCAGCACAGTCAATGGGCACCTGGCCTTTGTCTCGCTGTTCTTCCTGACCTCCAGGTTTATCGCGTTTCCCTTGTTGATCACCGAAATGCAGAACTTCCCGATCCTATCCAGAACGTCTCCGAAACTCTCACCCGCCGAGCTGCGCCGCTCCTGCTTGTCATTTGCCTTCTCGGTTACAACCTCAGTGGCTCCCTTTGCACTGCTGTAGAAACCGCCGCCAGCCGGTGGCTCGACCTTGCCCTGCTTCTCCAATAGGATCAGAGCATCCAGCAGGTCTCCGTTGGCCGCATCGAGTGCGCTCTTGGCTTCCTCGTATGTCACATTGGCTTTCTCCCGCAGTTTTTCGATTTGTTCAAGCGTGGTCATGTTCATCCTCCCTTTCGATCGTCATGACCGCATTGTAGCAGGAGAGGCTTTAAAGACAATTTGGCCAACATTAAAATACCATTAACGTTTCTCGAGGTAGAAACCCAGCCTCGACAGAGTGGGGTATCCCCGCGAGCTGGTGATATGCACCCTTACGTATCTGGTATTTGTCCGGTCCAAGCAGCAGATGCGCTTGTACCCGACCACCGTGCCTCTGTAACATTCCACCCAATCATCTCCGCTCCTGTAGGCAACAGTGAAGTTCTCAATCCTCTGTCCGGAGCGGATGTGTTCACACAGAACCACTCGATCAAATGTCACTTCTTGACCGAGATCGACCTCGATGACGGGCTGCTCTATCCCAAGAGGCGGACACCAGTAGGTATCCGGGTTGTCGTCGAAGATGTTCTCGATTCCGTGTTCAGAGTCCAGAGTATGCGACGCCACAGCCTTGGCGTGCCGGGCAAGATCCGTTGCGAAGGTATCCCTGATCACTCTGCCCAGCTCATGCAGGACGGCTGCATCTGCCTCGTGAATCAACCCTCGCCGGTCCGGAGGGACGTTGAGGAGCAGGCATGCGTTACCCCCCACGGATCCGTAGTAGATGCGCAGCAACTCGTCGACTGTTCTGACCCCATCATCTTCTGCAGCGTGGTAGAACCAGCCCGGGCGTATCGACGTGTTCACCTCAGCGGGGTACCAGACAAGATCGCGCACTCCCTGAATCGCATCTCGGCTGCCCAGGTCTTCATCAGCTGTATTGATCCGCCGCGCGAAGGTCCCGTCGTCCACCTTCTGAGACTTCTCAGCCGTGCGCTCCGCTTCCCTGAGAACCGCCGGCACCACGCTCCACTCGGACGCCCGGCAGTGGCCTGCTTCGTTGCCACACCACCGTACGTCCGGCCCGCACACTGAAATGACGGCTCCAGGCTGCAGCTCTCTTATCAGGCGATAGTATGCTTCCCAATCATAGACCTGCCTCTTGCCGTTGGGGCCTTCGCCGCAGGCGCCGTCAAACCATACGCTGAAGATCTCTCCGTACGACGTAAGCAGCTCCCTGAGCTGCCCGAGGAAGAAGCGGTTGTACGCGTCGCTGTCTCCGTATGTCGGTTCATGCCTATCCCACGGTGAGAGATAAAAGCCGAACTTGATTCCGCCGCGGCGACAGGCCTCAGACACCTCCCGGACAACATCGCCTTTGCCGCCACGCCAGTCACTGCTGGCCACCGAGTGACTGGTGTACCGGCTAGGCCACAGACAAAACCCGTCGTGGTGCTTGCAAGTGAGTATGAGGCCCCTCATCCCTGCAGACTTGAAGACGCTGACCCACTGGTCAGCGTCCAGTTCGGTCGGATTGAACAGCTTTGGGTTCTCTTTGCCGGTTCCCCACTCGCGATCTGTGAATGTGTTTATGCCGAAGTGTACAAAGGCGTAGAACTCCGTCTGCTGCCACTTGAGCTGCCGCTCTGATGGAACTACTTGAGTTGCGAGAAGGGTGAACTCATCCAACCCTTCAGAGCCTCCTTCGACTTCAACCATGCATTGGACCTTGCCCCGAGGCGGGCCTCGCATCACCCTTACCTTCAAGGTCGATGATGCACAGGTCTCTGTCCTCGATGCGAGTCATGCTCCAACTGCTATCTCCGCAGTCGACCAGGCGCAGACTGTTGCAATGGAAATCGTTCCTGGATCGGCCTATGCATCCGAAGCTGATCCTGTATCAGCTCCTACTTGGAGATCCGGAACACATAAGCTACCATGTCGCTGGCAGCGGCTACGCTAGAGGGCAGTGTCACCTGCAGGCCGGATCCGGTCTGCACGAACTCGAGCCCCTTCTCGCCAGCCACGAGGTCTACGGCGCTGACCTTGCCTGTATAAGGTATCGTCACGACGCGGGTATCGGATGGGCCCACGCCTCCGGTCGCCGATTCAGCCCCTTGCCGTCGCACGTCCTGTGAACGCGCCTCATGCGATCGTCCCTCTTGCAGGCGCAGGTGGATGCAGTAGACGGTATCGCCCTTGCTAGTGAATGCGCAGTTGTCCTTGAAATAAGGGTCGCAGGTTCGGGTGCCGTAGATGGCCTCTCCATACTGCTTCAGCCAGGCTCCGAGCTCCTTCATGCAGCGCACTGCGCCTCTGGGCAG
>JAAYAB010000267.1 GCA_012719595.1 Bacillota bacterium | reverse complement strand
GTCGACCCCTACGACGCGCCGGGAGCGTACGTCAAGGCGCAGCTGCACGTCCACACAGAGCGGTCGCGCGGCGGCGAGTGGAATCTTGCCGAAGCCGCCGAGCATTACAGGCAGCTCGGCTTTTCGTTCCTGTGCATAACCGATCACGGAAAGGTGACTGTTCGGTCCTGCATCGACATGGGGGGCATTCTCGTCGTGCCGGGCGAGGAGAACACTGTGCCCGATCCGTTCTGGCCATTCGGCCGTCACATGCTGCGGCTTTTTGTATCGTCCCCGGCCTCTTCGGGGCGGGCACAGGAGAGGATAGACTCGTGCGTCTCGCAGGGAGGCGTCGTTGCCCTGGCTCATCCAGCCTGGCCGGGCAATCTGGGCACCGGGCGCTGGCGACCTGAGCACTTGCGCAATACGTCAAACTTCAGGCTCATCGAGGTGCGCAATCTCCACAGCGATGAGGATCTGGACACGTCGATCTGGCATTCGGTCCTGGCTCAGCGGATGCCGGACGATCCGGTTTGGGCCGTGGCCGTCGACGATGCGCGGTGTGCGGGCGAGGCCGGGTATGGGTGGATCGAGATCAAGGTCCCGGAGATCACTGTAGAGGCGTTCAGGGAAGCGCTCATTGCAGGAAGGTTCTACGCGACCACAGGTCCGAAGTGCGTGTTCTCGGTTAGGGGATCGGCTATCTGCGCCCGCACAGAGCGTCCGAGCGTCATCAAGTTCATAAACAGAGAAGGAGCTGTTGTCTCTCAGGCCACCCGTGCCACCGAAGCGCAATATGCTCCTGCCGTGAGCGACAGATTCGTCCGGGTTGAGGTGGTGGATTCGGATGGGAAGAGAGGGTGGTCGCAGCCATTCACGATTGCTCCCTTGCCCATCCGAGTGGAGTCTAATACACCTTCTTGCACTGAAGGTAGTCCTGGACCCGCATGAGAGTCTCACCGAACCGCTGGAAGTGGACGACTTCACGTGCTCTGAGAAACCTCAAGACGTCCGTCACGTCGGGATCGTCTGAAAGATTGATGAGGTTCTCGTACGTGGCTCTCGCCTTCTCTTCGGCCGCCATGTCCTCGTGGAGGTCGGCGATCGGATCGCCCTTCGATTGGACATACGCCGCAGTCCACGGGACTCCCTCACTGTTGACCCAGAAGACTGCTCTGTCATGATCAGAGAAGTACCCGTCGAGTCCAGCCTCGATGATCTGGTGCAGCGGAGCATCCTTCACCAGTTGGTACACCAGTGCTGCGACTATCTCCATGTGAGCCAGCTCTTCTGTGCCGATATCGGTCAGTGTGGCGATCGCCTGGTTGGTCGGCATTGTGTAGCGCTGAGTCAGATAGCGGAGCGATGCAGACAGCTCTCCGTCAGGCCCACCGTACTGCGTGATGACGTCCTTGGCCAGTCTCGGGTTCGGTCGGCATACCCGAACCGGGTACTCGAGTTTCTTTTCATATATCCACATGCTCAGATTCCTCCTGTCCATAGCCTCGCTGGAGGCGTGTGGGTGTCAGACTCAGTAGCCCGCTTGCCACGGCCATGGACCGTCAATCCATCGCCACCCCATCTTGCTCTCTGACAGACCGAAGTTCAGAGTCGGACCGAACTTCGCCTCATAGGCGCATCTGACATCTGCGAGTTCCTTCACAATCCTGTTGTAGTCGTGGAGCGCCTCCTGACACTCCGGGTGAGTGTCGAGGAAGAGATTCAGATCTATTGCAGTGAACTCGAGCGCTCTGAGCTTCTGTAACAGCTCGACCTGTTCTTTGTTCACGGTAACACCTCCGTGTTCATGTTGAGTCCGAGCCTGAGCTTCGCTCTACCGAGCCTTCTCGGTGGCTACGTACGGAGAGTATAGCTCAGGGAATATGGTCCCACGGGACAGACCTTCGGCCGGAGGCCATGTCCGTCCGTACCTCTGCATTGGAACGTATGCCGTGGCAAGTCTCATCTTGTACGTGCCTAACATGTAGACCGGTTCCTCCCTCCTGCTGGATCCTGGTCGGTGCTTCTGGCCCGATATGTACCTGTAGCATAGTATTCCTGGGACCTGGTCAGTGTGTTGTGCCTCAAGCACACTGTCGGGCTGGTAGACGGGCAGATCTCGCTGTCTGCGGCGTGAACAAAACACCTGCGGAGCGAATAGTATGCTGATGTCAGTATGAGAACGTCAGCATAGCTGTGTCTCATATGGTCACCAAGAAGGAGGGATCGTCTCTTGTTTAGGCGCGTGGGTTTGCTAAGTCTGGCAGTAGCGGTATGTCTGCTCCTTGTTGCGCCGGCTGCAGTGGGCGCTGCCGACCGTCTGCAGGTCGTCAGGCTGTCGGAAGTAGTGAGGTCGATCTTCTACGCACCGCAGTACGTGGCTCTGGCCAAGGGGTTCTTTGAGGAAGAAGGGCTGAGCATCTCGCTGTCTACGGCGTGGGGTGCAGACAAAGGGGCTGCCGCCCTGATCTCTGGGAGCGTCGACATAGGTTTCTTCGGTCCTGAGGCAGCAGTCTACATATACAACCAGGGTGCAAGGGATCACATCGTTGGTTTTGCGCAGTTGACCACTATGGACGGCTCGTTCTTCATAAAGCGGGGCGAATCCGAGGAGTTCGACTGGGAGGAAGTCAGGGGCAAGACGATAGTCGGGGCAAGGCCTGGAGGAGTCCCCGAGATGGTCCTGGAGTGGGTATTGAGGCAGCATGGCATCACGCCTTTCGTGGATGTCGACATCATCACGAATCTTGCTTTCGCTGCTGCTCCGGGAGCATTCCAGGCGGGGCTAGGAGACTACATAGCTCAATTCGAGCCTGCCATGACCCAACTTGAGATGGCCGGCGCGGGCAAGATCGTGGCGTCTATGGGAATAGAGGGAGGACCCATTACGTACACGCTGTACCACGCCAGGAAGGACTACATCGAGAAGAACCGCGACGTGCTTGTGCGGTTCACTCGAGCTCTGTACAAGGGGATGAAGTGGGTCGAGGAGCACAGCCCGGAGGAAACCGCGAAGGTCATCGAGGGCTTTTTCCCGGATACAGAACTCGAGGTGATTACCAAGATCGTGGAGCGGTACAAGGATCAGGGAACGTGGAACCCGACTCCGATCATATCGGAGGAAGGCTTTGAACATCTGCAGACAGTGATGGAGTCCGCCGGCGAGCTTGTCAAGCGAGTCCCCTTCGATGCGCTCATGGACAACTCGATAGCGCTCGAAGCACTCGGAATGGAGGAATAGGGCCCATAGGTCCGCACAGGCAATCCAGGGGAGGTAGCACCAATCATGTCGTTGGTCAACATCACAGGAGTGTCTCTGACATATCACGATCCGGAGGGAGAAACTGAAGCGCTCCACGACGTGAATCTCT
>JAAYAB010000266.1 GCA_012719595.1 Bacillota bacterium | reverse complement strand
TTTCCTGGCAGATCATCGCCTTGATGCAGTCACGAGCCTTTTGCTTCGCCACATCTTTCGGCGTGGCGAACTCCGTGGGTTCGTAGTGCTGCCGACCGTTGAACTCAAATGCCGCTAGGCCGGGGTAATACCGATCCAACTGCATTTCCTCGTCGGTGAATGGATTCACAAGAAAGCCAGGTGAGGCATCATCCTCGAAGTCTTCCGAGTCGACTATCAGTGACAGGTGTCTCCTCATCAGTTGCTCTCCCCTGCGATTAGGCCTTCTGAGCAGCCTCTTGATTCTCTCAATCTCTTCCTTACACTGCTCGTAGATGGGGTTCTTCACTGTGAAGATGTATGGGCAGAGGTGGTTCTTGCGGGTGCGCTCAAGCCAACCGTGCTGAACCAGCATGTTGGTTGCACGACTGATTGTCTTCAACGCCTTGCCGGTCATCTCTCTGAGCTGCTTGCGGGTATACTTGCCGGTAGGAGGTTTGTACTCAGGTGTTGCCTGGAGCACGCCATACATCACAACTGCCTGTGGCCGAACCGAGTGGTCTTCGAGGAGGTCTATTGGCATCTCGACGAAGCGCCAAGCCTTTGGCCCAGTTGTGGGCAGACTAATGCCGGGCGGAGACATGCTATACCAGCCTGCGGCAGCGAGCCTGGCAAGTCCCTTGCGGACTGTGGGGCGGGACAGGCAGGTGAGTGCCGCGAGCCGGGTGGGGGATGGGCGGCCTTGCTTGGTCAGTTCCGGGTGCAGCTTCAGGACCATCCAGATAACCTTGGCCGATGCGGTTAATGTGGAGTCGAGCAGCAGGTCAACAGGCACATTGATCTTTTCCATAATACTTATCCTTTAGAACATTTTGGTGTACTGGTTTGACCTATGGCTCGTATCTCCCTCCATATTTCACCCCTGGTAACTGCAATTTCACCCTGTCGACTGTCTGTCGACTGCAACTTCACCTCTGTCGACTGTCTGTCGACTGCGATTTTCACCCTGTCGACTGTCTGTCGACTGCAATTTTCACCCTGTCGGCCCTCCGTCTGTAAAGGAAGGTCACGACGAGGCGCTAGAACTAGGCAGTTACCTGGAAGTCATACCCTATTTGCTCAGCATTTGCTGTACCGAGCTGGTGATTTCTAGTCGGTCCGGCGAATACTAGGGGAAAACTGGGCCGTGTCGCCGACGGCCTGGAGCACGCTGCCAGCTGCCGCCGCCCCTGCTGATCGGTGCGGAGTCGTTGTTTTCCATGGCTCCGCCAGAGTCTGGACAGAAGGTTTTCAGGTGTAGACGAGTTCATCGGCTAATCCCAACACGAATGCCAATTCACCCCATTGCGCTGACGGTTTCTAGTTGACCTGGACAACATCCGGCAGAGACTTGGCTGGCATTGTCGGCGAACTGGATCACGCTGCCAGGTGCCGGCGCTCCTGCTGATCGATGCGGAGTCGTTGTTTTCCACCGTCACCACTGAGGCTGGATAGAGGAGTCGCCGGTCCTAGACAGATCCATCGGCTGAGACGAGGCTAGATTCCAATTGACACCATATAGCTGACGATATCCGGCCGGTCTGGAGAATACTAGGGGAAGTCTCAGTGGCGCTATCGGCAGGCTGCGATATGTTGTCGGCTGCCGACTCTCCTGACAATCGAGGCCGCGTCCGTTCTTGCCGCCGCTGCCGCCTAGACGAGGCAATGAGATGCTTGGGCTTGATTCAACGTCCTGACTTGTAAGTTGATCCCCCTAAATGATGGAGTGCATCAACCCGGTGTGCGGAGCGCTTGCCCAAACCTCCGCCCACGCACACTTGACGATTCGCCGAACGCTGGCCGGCAACTCTGGCTCACGCTCGCTGGCAACTCTGGCTCACGCTCGCTGGCAACTCTGGCTCACGCTCATCCGCAACCCGGCTCACGCTCGCTGGCAACTCTGGCTCACGTTCGCCCCAAAGCCTGGCTGATGCCAACCTGCAATACCGGCCGGCGCTCGCCGGAAGTTCAGGCAGAACACCTGAACCTTCGGTTGACAGCCCCTGTCTCGTACGGTATAGTATGAGTGCCAACCGAACATATGTTTGGCAACCGCCTCGCATGGTCATACTGCCTGTGGTGATGCCAGTCGTGATCAACCTCGCGCGGCCATGGTATCCGTGGTCATGCGGTCAATGATCAGACCACTCCTGGCCATGGTATCCGTGGTCATGCGGTCAATGATCAGATCACTCCTGGCCATGGTATCCGTGGTCGTGTGGTTCATGGCCACACCGCGCCCGGCCATGCCATCTGTGGTCATGTCACTCACGGCCGAGCGATTCGTGATCATGTCGTTCGTGGTCATGCAACTCTCCTTCATTTTGGTTCTTGCCGGAGGTATCTATGATCGGCCAGATCGTAGTTAACGGGGCCCGACAGCACAATCTCAAGAACGTTGACCTGGTCATCCCCAAGGACTCCTTCGTTGTGTTCTCAGGCGTCAGCGGATCCGGGAAGTCCTCGATGGCCTTTGAGACTCTGTACGCAGAGGGCCAGCGCCGTTACATTTCCTCGCTTTCTTCGTATGCCCGCCAGTTCATGGATCAAATGGACAGGCCGGACGTCGACTCGATCGACGGCCTCATGCCGACGATCTCGATCGCACAGCGGAGCGGCACAACCAACCCGCGCTCTACGGTTGGCACAATAACCGAGATCTACGACTTCATGCGAGTCGTCTATGCGAGCATTGGGGTAATGCACTGCGTGGACTGCGGAGTGCCGATCGGGGCACAGTCGAGAGACCGGATTGCGGCTGACATTCTCGAGCGCTTTCAGGGGTCAATGGTGGTCATGCTCGCACCGATTGTCAGAGGGCAGAAAGGCCAGGCACAGGATACTCTCGACGACCTTCGCCGGCAGGGGTATGTGAGAGTCCGCGTCGACGGAGAGGTCAGCCGGCTTGATGAGGATCTCAACCTGGATATTCGGCGCAGGCATGACATAGACATTGTGCTCGACAGGATCTCGGTCACGCCCGATGCATATCCGCGCATCGCGGAGGCGGTGCGGCAGGGCGTTGTGCTGGGCAATGGGACAGTGCTCGTCAGTCGTGACGGCGAGGCGGATCGGGTGTATTCCTCGAAGCGGGCATGCACAGTGTGCGGCCGCAGCTACGAAGAGCTCTCGCCGCAGAGCTTCTCGTTCAACAGCCCCGCTGGCTACTGCCACGAGTGCATGGGACTGGGGCAAACCATGCAGATACCTGTTGAGAGGCTCGTGCCGAATCCCAAGCTCTCCATCAATGAGGGCGCACTTGCAGCTGGCGGCTCTGTCTCCACAAAGCATTGGAAACACCTCTATGAGGGCGTGGCCAAGCATCTCGGTTTCACGCTGGACACTCCGTTTGAGAATCTGACGGACGTGCAGGTTCGGGGCCTTCTCTACGGTCTCGGCGCTACCAAGGTGCAGTTCGAGTATGTCGGCGGTGGCGGCGATTCCTACTCGTACAGGCGCCGGTGGGAGGGTCTGGTCAACATCCTGCTCGACAAACAGAGGGAAAGCGACGCATCAAGCATCTTGTGGGGTCTTGAGAAGGTTGTGGTAATGGGGACCTGCGCAGCGTGCGGAGGCCGCAGGCTCAAGCCGGAGAGTCTTGCCGTCCGCATTGGCGGCTACTCAATTGCCGATCTCTGCGAGATGCCTGTCAAGAACCTGCTGGAGTTCTTCGAGACACACGAGTTCTCGGAAGACGAGCGCAGGATTGCGGGAGATGGACTCAACGAAATCCGGGAGCGGCTTCGCTTTCTGGACGAGATAGGGCTCGGCTATCTATGCCTCAACCGGACTGCGCCGACGCTGTCGGGCGGAGAAGCGCAGCGGATACGGCTGGCCGGCCAGCTTGGGAGAGCGTTGTCGGGCGTCCTCTACATCCTGGACGAGCCCAGTATCGGATTGCATCAAAGAGACAACGCGCGACTCATTGCTGCACTCAAGCGCCTCAGAGATCAGGGCAACACAGTCATAGTGGTCGAGCACGATGAAGACACCATTAGGTCCGCTGACTACGTTGTCGACTTCTGGCCGGGGCCGGGGCGGGACGGGGGGGACGTCGTGGCGATCGGCAGGGCAGCCGATCTGTGCAGGTCTGATCGCTCCATAACAGGCCACTTCCTGGCAGGCCGGGAGGAGATACCTGTGCCTGCGAGCAGGAGAAAGCTCGAGCCGGGTCTGAGGATCGAGGGAGCCAGGCACAACAACCTCAAGAACATCACAGTGGAGATTCCGTCCAAGGCGTTCGTATGCGTGACAGGGGTCTCTGGGTCGGGCAAGAGCTCATTGGTCGTTGACATCGTTCACCGGTATCTCTCAAAGCACTTCTATGACTCGAAGGAAGAGCCCGGAGTGGTGCAGTCGATCTCCGGGGTGGAGAGATTCGACAAGGTGGTTGCGATAGACCAGTCGCCGATCGGGCGGATACCTCGTTCGAACCCAGCCACCTACACAAAGGTATTTGACCATATTCGGAAGCTGTATGCAGAGCTGCCGGAAGCCAAGATGCGAGGCTACAAACAGGGGCATTTCAGCTTCAACGTCCCCGGAGGCAGATGCGCGGCCTGCGAGGGCAACGGTGCGAAGCGTCTGGACATGGACTTCCTCTCAGACGTATGGGTGAGGTGCGAGGTCTGCGAGGGGAAGCGCTTCAGTGCCGAGACTCTCGAAGTGCGGTTCAAGGGAAAGAACATAGCCGATGTGCTTGCGATGGACGTGGACGAGGCGCTGGACCACTTTTCGTCGATCCCGTCGATCGAGCGGATACTGATGACGTTGAAAGATGTCGGCCTGGGATACATGGAGCTCGGACAACCGTCTCCAACTCTGTCAGGCGGCGAGGCCCAGAGGATCAAGCTCTCGAGGGAACTGTGCAAGCGGAGCACGGGAAACACGATCTATATACTCGACGAGCCCACGACTGGACTGCATTTCTGGGATGTGCGGAAGCTGTTGGAGGTTCTTCATAGGCTGGTCGATGAGGGCAACACAGTGGTTGTCATCGAGCACAACCTCGATGTCATCAAGACTGCGGACTGTGTCATAGACCTCGGGCCCGAAGGCGGCGAGCTCGGCGGATACGTGGTGGCCGTAGGGACTCCGGAGGAAGTGGCTGCGAATGAGCAGTCCCATACCGGCGGGGAGTTGGCCAGGGTTCTTGCTGCGGGCAAGACGGCTCGGAAGGGTGCTGCATTTGAGACTGTTGACACCGTGAGCAGGGCTGTTCGGGCCGGCGGGGCACTTGAGGCGGCATGCGGGGTTGATCGGACAGAGGGTGTCGCCGGAGTCGCGGGCGCTGCAGGTGGGGCCAGCCAGTCGAGCGAGGCAGCCAGGATTGCGGACGGTGCCGGCAGGGCAGGGGACGCGCAGGACTCCTCCCGCGTGATTCGGATTCAGGGTGCATCGGCCAACAACCTCAAGCGCATCAACGCCGTCATACCGAAGAACTCCCTGACGGTCGTCGCCGGACCTAGCGGAGCAGGCAAGACGACGCTTGCATTCGACACCCTGTTTGCAGAGGGCCAGAGGCGGTACGTCGAATCACTCTCGTCCTACGCCCGGCAGTTCCTCGGTCAGATGCAGAAACCGCAGGTAGAAAGAGTCGATGGTCTGTGTCCAGCGATCGCCGTCGACCAGAAATCGATCGGTAGAAACGCCCGGTCGACTGTGGGCACCATTACCGAGATATACGATTACCTTAGGATTCTCTTTGCCAGGATAGGAACTCCTCACTGTCCGAGATGCGGAGCCGAGATCCAGACGCTTACCACCGATCAGATCGTCAAACTGATGATGTCGTCACTCGACTCGCAGCGTGTCCTCATCCTTGCTCCTGTGCAGCTTGGGCAGGGGCAGACGTACGACCAGCTCTTTGCCAGGCTGCGCAGAAGCGGCTTCGCCAGGGTTCAGGTCGACGGAGTGGTGCATGAACTCGACGAGTCCTTCACGCTTGACGCGGGGATAGCTCATCGCGTGTCGGTGGTCGTGGACCGACTTGCGATTGACCAGAGCAGGCGGAGCCGCCTGACTGAAGCGGTAGATACAGCGATGCAGCTCTCAGGCGGTGTCGTCGAAGCCCAAGTCGTCGGTCAGGTCGTTGGCCCGGCAGCTGGCCAGGTCGTCGATCCCGCCGCCGATCAGGCGGTCGGTCAAGCCATCGGCCAGGTCGTCGATCCCGCCGCCGATCAGGCGGTCGGCCAGGCCGTTAGTCAGGTCGCGGGTGAGGTCACCGGTCAGCCCGCTGCTCAAGACGCCAGTCCGGTAGACGGTCGAATGACCGGTCAGGCCATCGGTCAGACCGGCGGCCCCACCGAATCGATGCGCTGGAGTGCTCACTTCAGTTGCGATCGATGCGGAATGAGCCTGCCCGAGATCACTCCCCATAGCTTCTCGTTCAACGATCCTCGCGGCGCGTGCCATGAGTGCGACGGTCTGGGGGTGCGGAAGCAGGTAGACGTCAACACCCTGGTGCCTCACGCGTCCAAGTCGTTGGCCGCCGGAGCTGTCGAGCTGTGGGGACCGGTTGAGGGAGACCTGGCCCGCATGATGTCACTGGTCGGGGAGAGGTACGGGTTCGACCTGGACACACCGGTGACAGACTTCTCGGCCGAGGCCTGGCGTGTCTTACTCTACGGCGATCGAGAACCGCATCAGACTGAGGGTGGGCTCAGCTTCGAATTCAGGGGTCTGATTCCCACCGTCGAGTATTGCTCGAAGTACGCCATGTCCGGACGTGCGAGAGACGAACTGGCGGGCCTGCTCACCGACGCCCCCTGCACGGCCTGTTCCGGATCACGCATCAACGCACAGGCCCGCTCAGTCCTGCTCAGGGGACGCTCTCTGCCGGACCTCCTGGAGATGAGCCTCTCGGTATGTCTCAAGTTCATGCGTGCACTTGACTTGAGTGACAGGGAACGAGAGGTCGTCGGAAAGGTGGTCGAAGAGATAACCTCCCGACTGCAGTTCCTGGTCGATGTCGGCCTCGAATACTTGACCCTGGGGCGAAGCGCCGCCGAGCTTTCCGGTGGCGAGGCGCAGAGGATGAGGCTCGCAAGCCAGCTTGGTTCCCAGCTTACAGGCGTCCTCTATGTCCTCGATGAGCCGACGATAGGCCTGCATCAGCGCGATAGTCGGCGGATTCTGGATTCGATGAGGAGGCTCAGGGATCTGGGAAACACCTTGGTCGCGGTTGAACATGACTGCGAGGTCATCGAGGGCGCAGACTACGTGCTTGACATGGGGCCGGTCGGAGGCGATAGAGGAGGCTATGTCGTTGCGGCAGGTACGGTTCCTGAGGTAATCGCCGAACCTCGCTCAGTCACTGCTCCGTTCCTGCGCAGGACCTCGGCTCTTCCTGTGCCTACAGACAGGCGGCCTCAGGGAGACAGGTGGCTCATAGTCAAGGGAGCGCGGCACAACAACCTCAAATCGATTGACGTGGCCTTTCCACTTGGCAACCTGGTCTGCGTGACCGGAGTCTCGGGATCGGGGAAATCGAGCCTGGTCATAGACATCGTCTACAACTACCTGGCACGGAGGCTGCATCGGGCACAGACACTCCCGGGCAAGCATGATGAGATGTCAGGAGTTGAGCTGATAGACAAGGTTATCATGGTTGATCAAGAGCCGATAGGACAGTCTTCGAGATCTTCTCCTGCTACCTATACCGGCATCTTCGACATCATGCGGTTCCTGTTCGCAAGGCTGCCGGAGGCGAAGATGCGCGGGTACAGCCCTGACAAGTTCAGCTTCAACCACAAAGAAGGATGGTGCGAGGTGTGTCAAGGATATGGCTCGCGCCGGATCAAGATGCATTTCCTGCCCGATGTTTGGGTCACCTGTGACAACTGCGAGGGCACCCGCTATTGCAGAGACGCCCTGGAGGTCCTGTACAAAGGCAAATCGATAGCTGAGTGCCTCAACATGACGGTCGAGGAGACACTGGCGCACTTCGAGTCGGTGCCGGGACTCAAGCGCATCCTAAAGGTCATGGTGGATTTGGGTCTTGGGTATCTGAACCTCGGCCAGTCAGCTCCCACGTTATCTGCAGGCGAGGCGCAGAGAGTGAAGCTCGCCAGGGAGTTGGCGAGGCCGGGGACGTCACGGACTTTGTATATACTGGACGAGCCCACCGTTGGGCTGCATATGTCTGATGTAGCGCTTCTGCTCAGATTCCTTCAGCGGTTGGTTGACCGTGGCAGCACAGTCATATGCATAGAACACAACGTCGAGATGCTCAAGTCAGCCGACTACCTGATCGACCTGGGCCCGGAGGGCGGAGACGCAGGTGGAAACCTAGTAGTGTGCGGCACACCCGAACAGGTGGCTCGCTGTGAGGAATCTCACACAGGGCGGGTGCTGTCGGAATGCCTTGAGGCCGGCCCCTTTGGCAAGAGGAAAGACATCGACAGAATCGCAAGTGCGATTCTCAAGGAGAGATCGACTCCATGAGCGGACCTCGGCTCAGCGATATACCTCTCAAGGCCTATTTCTCCTTCTCGTTTCCCATCTACCGACTGCGGGAAATGCCCGCGCTGTCCGCGCGGCCGGAGGACTGGGATGACAGGTACCTACTGCCCGTCACCGCAGGGATGGACGGGGTGAAACCGTTCGCAAAGGTGTACGCGGGTTGGTCTCCCAGCGGCATGTGGACGGCATTTCGGGTGGACCAGAAACAGCCGCCAAGGCCGCGGCCGGAACGGTTCTGGACGGGCGACGCGTGCGAGGTTTGGATCGACACCCGCGGTTCCCGCGATGCCCATAAACCGACTCCATACTGCCATCATTTCTACCTAATGCCGGACGGACCTCAGGGCGGCACTCCGCCGATCGGGTACCTGCGCATGCTGAGAAAGAGCGCAGGTGGGCAGGATCCTGATCTGTCGAAGGTGAAGGTTGCGCGCAGGACCACAGACAGCGGGTACGCGATAGAGGCGTTCTTCCCAGCAGAAATCCTGAACGGTTACGATCCACATGACTCTCCGGTCATCGGATTCTGTTACAACGTCTGCAGTGTGTCCATGGGCAGGATGCATCTCGGCCTGTCTGAGGGGTTCAGAGTGTGGGAGGACCCCAGCATGTGGGCGTCTTGCAGGTTGACGGAGTAGCGCGGAGCAGGTCTGCAGTAACCTAGGCGCACTGCGGTGCGCACGTGCAGCGTCCCCTGCGGACCGCAGTGCGCTTGTGCAGCGTCGGCGATCGTCTGCGCGCAGTGCAGTGGGCGTGTGCAGCGTCAGCGATTGTCTGCGCGCAGTGCAGCGCGCGCGTGCAGCGTCAGCGACCGTCTGCGCGCAGTGCAGTGGGCGTGTGCAGCGTCGGCGGTCGTCTGCGCGCAGCGAAGTGGGCGTGTGCAGCGTCAGCGACCGTCTGCCCTCAGTGCAGTGCGTCTGTGCAGAGTCCGTGGCACAGTATGGTGAGCCCGTGCGGTGTCGCCCGCACGCCGCGATGCGCATGTCCCGTGTCCTCGGCCGTGCCGTGTGGTATAATACCACTGGATCAGAGGAGCTTCACGAGGAGGAATCAGTCGTGGGAAGACCTGTCACCTTATTCACCGGTCAATGGGCCGACCTTCCATTTGAAGAGATCTGCAGAAAGGCGTCGAACTGGGGATATGATGGCCTCGAGATAGCCTGCTGGGGAGATCACATGGATGTTCGCAAGGCTGCAGAGGATCCCAAGTACGTCGCTGATCGCAAGGCCATCCTCAAGAGGCATGGCCTCAACTGCTGGGCGTTGAGTGCACATCTTGCTGGTCAGTGCGTAGGCGATATCTGGGATGAGAGACTGGACGGATTCGCGCCAGCGGAAGTCAAGGGCAATCCCGAGAAGGTCCGCCAGTGGGCAATCGAGGAGATGAAGTACGCCGCTCGTGCTGCGAAGAACATGGGCTGCCAGGTCGTCAACGGTTTCATGGGTTCGCCCATATGGCGGTACATATACCCGTTCCCCCCGACGAGCCCGGAGATGATCTCGGCAGGGTATCGGAAGATCGTTGAGCTTTGGTCGCCGATTTTTGATGAGTATGACAAGCAGGGCGTCAAGTTCGCACTCGAAGTCCACCCGTCGGAGATCGCGTTCGACTTCTACTCGACGGAGCGGCTGTTCAAGGAGTTCAACCATCGCCCTACTCTGGGCCTCAACTTCGATCCCAGCCACCTGCTATGGCAAGGGGTTACCCCGCACATATTCCTGCGCGAGTTTGGCGACCGCGTCTACCACGTTCATATGAAGGACGTGGCTGTGAGGCTCGACGGCCGGAGCGGCATCCTTAGCTCTCACCTCGAGTTTGGTGATCACAGAAGGGGATGGGATTTCCGCTCGCTCGGGCATGGAGATGTCGACTTCGAAGAGATCATCCGTGCTTTGAACGACGTCGGCTACACCGGCCCGCTCTCTGTTGAGTGGGAAGACAGCGGTATGGATCGTGAGTTCGGAGCGGAAGAGGCGCTCGAGTTTGTCCGCAGGATCGACTTCACTCCATCGCAGATCGCATTCGATGGAGCGATGAAGAAATAGGCTCGTAGCCAAGACGGGAAATGGGTTTGAGGCGAGGACGACGAGAGCGGTTTGTCCCCGAGGACGACGAGACAGGTCCGCCGCGAGAACTAGGCAATGGGGTTGCCGCGGGAACGAGGCAATAGGTTTGCCGCGGGAACGAGGCAACAGGTTTGCCGCGAGAACTAGGCAA